>JAGARY010000206.1 GCA_017622055.1 Treponema sp.
ACCATTCTAGGTTGGTAACAAAAAACGGTAAAAAAGTTTGGCAACGTAAAACTTGTAAATAAATAATGATTTTTAAGAGAAGGAGGAAAATTTATGAAAAAAGTAAAATGGCTTACAACAGTTTTAGTTGTAGCAAGTATTGCTCTTGGAATAATTGGCTGTAGTAACACAAGACTTGGTGCTGCACCAGGAGGTTTAGTTAAAATACCTGCCGGTACCTTCCAAATGGGATGTAAAAAAACAGGTCTTTATGGCAATCTTGTACACGAAGTTACAATAACAAAACCATTTTACATTGGAAAATACGAAGTAACCCAAGGAGAATATGAAAAATACTGTAGTTATGGAGATGGCGAATCTCTGTTCGGTTTTTTTGAAGACCCGTCTCCAAGTGCAATGTTTGGGGATGGAGATCAATACCCATCATATTATGTAAGTTGGTATGATGCACTTGTGTATTGTAATAAACGATCTATGGCAGAAGGATTTACACCATGTTACAGTATAAGTGACTCAACAGATCCAGAAGAGTGGGGAACAGTGCCATCATCTGAAGATGCTACATGGGATTCTGTAATATGTGATTGGACTGCAAATGGTTACCGATTACCAACAGAAGCGGAATGGGAATATGCAGCAAGAGCAGGAGACAATACTGTAAATAGGTTCACATATAGTGGAACAAGGTATAAAATTAAACTAGGCGATTATGCATGGTATAAAAGTAATTCAAATCATAAAACACATGAGGTAGGAACAAAAAAAGCAAATGCATATGGCTTATATGATATGAGTGGAAATGTAGGTGAATGGTGCTGGAACTGGCATTCATTCGATTATGATGTAGAAACAGAAGGAGGAAGCGACCCAACTGGTATTTCGGCTGGGGATTGTCGCGTCGTCCGCGGTGGGGCTTGGGATTGGGATAGCGATAGTAGTTCTGTTTCTTATCGTGGGAACTTTCATCCGTGTGATCGTTATCCCGATATTGGTTTCCGTGTGGTGCGTTCCAATGTTGGTTCGTTGTTCTATTAAGAGATATTTTTAATACAAGCGTGGTAAATTTATATAATTGCCACGTTTTTTTGTTTGTACATACCAAATTAAAAAAATGCATTTTGGTATGTACATTGGATTGCCACGTCGCTTCGCTCCTCGCAATGACGGGTGAATTGATTGCCGTGTTGCTCTCGCAATGACGTGTAGAATTGATTGCCATGTTTTTCTTGCAAAAATCTCGCAATGAGTCGTACAGTTTGTGTACTTGTGGCAATGTTGAATGGGTTGAAGAGTTTTGCGTTAGGCTATGGAACCCCAAAGTTCCAAAGTGCAGGAATCTGCACTTTGGAATGAGCGGTAGCGAAGGGTGGAACAGCCGACGGTAGCTTGCTACCGGAACGCCCTGAGAATGCCCCTGAATATTGTTAATTTATTCTATTTTTGTTATAATTGGGTTATGTATCGTTTATATGTAGAAAGACGTGAAGGCTTTGAAAATGAAGCTAAACGCTATTTGTCGGAAATTAATGGTTTTTTGGGAATTTCTAGTGTAACTGGAGTTCGTTATTTTAATCGCTATGATATTGAAAATGTTAGTGAAGAAGTTGCAAAAATTGCGGCAACAAGAATCTTCTCGGAACCTCAAAGCGATTATGTTACTTTTGAAGAGCTTCCAAATGATGCAAAAGATGCAGAAATTATTTGGGAATTTTTGCCTGGTCAATATGATCAGCGTTCTGATAGTGCTGAACAATGTATTTCTTTGCTTCGTGCTGGGTTAAAAAATGTTCAAACTTCTTCTGAAGAGCCTGTTGTGCGTTGTGCAAAAATTGTTCGTTTGAGCGGAAAAGTTTCTAAAAAAGAAATTGAAAAAATCCAAGAATATCTTATTAACCCTGTAGATTCTCGTCTTACAGATGCTAAAAAACCTGATACATTAAAAATGAAGGTTGAAAATCCTGCTGATATTCCTGTTGTAAAGGGATTTATTAATTTTAATGATAAACAACTTGAAAAATATCGCAACGAAATGGGTCTTGCTATGGACCTTGCTGATATTAAGTTCCTTCAAGATTATTTTAAAGGCGAAGGTCGCGACCCTGTAGAAACAGAAATTCGTGTTTTGGATACATATTGGTCTGACCACTGTCGTCACACAACTTTCTTAACTGAACTTAAAGATATTAAAATTGAAGATGGGCTTTATGCACCTCTTTTCAAAAAATCTTTGGAAAATTACAACCAAATGCGTACTGATTTGTATGCTGGTCGTACAGATAAACCTGTTTGTTTAATGGATATGGCTGTTATTGGAATGAAATATCTTAAAAAGCACGGAAAGCTTGATGATATGGAAGTTTCTGAAGAAAATAACGCTTGTTCTGTTGTTATTGATGTTCATTACACTGCTGTCGAAAAC
>JAGARY010000207.1 GCA_017622055.1 Treponema sp.
CCATTAAAGTTTTTAAATTTGGAGTAGATTCACAGATTTTTCTTGCAATTTGAGAATAAGTGATTTTATCGGCCTGACTTCTAGGCGCTTGAACAGCGGGACCACGACTTTTGTTTAGCATTCTAAACTGAATCATAGATTTATCAATTATTTTTGCCATTTCGCCACCAAGAGCGTCAATTTCGCGAACAATGTTTCCTTTTGCAATACCGCCAATAGAAGGATTACAACTCATTCTACCAATTGCATCTGGACTTTGAGTAATTAATACTGTTTTTAATCCCATTCTGGCAGAAGCCAAAGCCGCTTCAATTCCTGCGTGCCCAGCACCAACTACAGCAACATCATAATAATCGTAAAATCCCATAAATAACCTCAAATTTAGATTTGCAAATTATACTCAAAAGTAAAGATTTTGTCAGTATGAATAAAAGATAGGTTTAAATTAAAGAAATATCGATTCGGAAAAAATGCTTCCGCAAAGAACAGTGGGGATTCTCACCGAGAAGCCTCGACGCTCGTAATTTTTTACAAGTATTCAATTATTCTGAAAAAATGGAAATAAAAACGTAAAAAATACTCGCTCTGTACTTAGTTTTAAGAAAGACCTTTGATACCATCGGCTTCAATTATGCCTAACATCGAAGAACCGTTAAAAAACAATGCGATATAGCATTGTTTTAGGTTCATCGAAAAAAATGGCTTGGCGTGCTTTAGCACGACCGACCCCCACTAACCTTTGCTCCGCTTTTTTTTCCACTCCCATATATACCAAAATTTAAACCTACTTTTTAGGTGGATGGAGATGCTGTAAAGTGAACACTTAAAAATCCACACTCCTAATCCATCTTTCCAGTATAAATGCAATGAAATGTGATTTGTACCAAGTGCTCACCTTCCGTCCGCCTCGTCCACAATGGTTTATTTAAACACTTTGACAGATAAAGTGTGTTGATAAGCGTAAAGGAGAGCGGGAATGCAAAGTGCATTTGTGTCTGCGTACTTCAAAATTGTTGAGCAAAGCGAAAACAATTTTGATACAATCTTTTCTTTAGCAGCACAACCGCACTTTGACAGGCCCGACTCGACTGTAAGCTTATCAACAAAGTCCCCAATATATTCAAAGACAAAGTGTTTAAAATAAACCTACTTTTATACCAATTTTGATTTTGCTTCTATTTCTCCGCCCTTTGTAATGCTTTCCACTAAAGCAGATTCAATTTCAATTTGAACTTTTGTCCCTGGAGGTAATTCTTGGGCATTTTTTGGATAATTTATTAAACAATGAATAAAATTGTCTGTAACACAATGGTAAACATATTGAGGTTTTCGCAATGTTTCAAGAATTGCGGTTTTTATCATTCCTTTTTGACTTTCAATATATTTTATTTTTTGATTAATTGCAAAATCAGTTAAAATTGCACTTCTTTTTCTAGCAACATCTTGCGAAACTTTATTTTTTAGCAAAACCGCAGGAGTTCCTTTTCTTTCCGAAAAAGGAAAAACATGAATCCAAGCAAACTGACAAACATTACACAAATCTAAAGTAGCTTGAAAATCTTCTTCAGTTTCCCCAGGAAATCCAGTAATTATATCACAAGCAATAAAAGGATTATCTTTTACACTTCTAATTTTATTACAAGCATCAATTACTGCTTGTTTTTCATAAGTTCTATTCATAAGTTTTAGAATTTTATCACTTCCACTTTGAACAGAAATATGAAAATGAGGACAAACTCTTTTATCTTTAATAACATTACAAAATTCATCTGTTACAATTTCAGGATACAAACTTGAAATTCTAAACATAATATTAGAAGTAGATTCTAACAAAAGTTTTAAAAGTTTTGAAAAATTGTAAACTTGACCATTATATTCACTTCTATATTGTGCTATATTTACTGTTGTAATAACAACTTCTTGCACACCTTTTTGCTCCAAATCTTGCACTCGTTTTACAGCTTCTTCCACAGGTAACGAAACACTAAAACCTCTTGCCATGTGAATTGCACAATATGAACAATTATTATTACATCCATCTTGAATTTTCAAACTTGCCCTAGAATGTGCAATAAAAGAAGATGTTGATAACTCAAAAGAATTTTCTGGAAAATTAGGTTTAACTTGAGGAGGAAGAACAAAGTCGTCATTAATAATTTGTTTTAAAGCAAAAGGATTCCAAAACTCATTTTCTAGTAACAAACATAACCTTTGAGGAATCAACTTTATTCTACTTTTTACTTGACCACCAAGTGTAATAATTCTTGAATCGATGGAATTAATTTCTATAGAATTAAGTTGTGCATAACAACCAGTAACAAGAATTAAAGCATTAGGAAACTTTTTAAGTAAAAGTCTAATAATTCTTCTAGCTTTTTGCTCAGACTTTTGTGTTACAGTACAAGTATTAACAATACACAACAACACATCTGTAGAAACTTCAGCATTTGCAGCAATGCCTTCCATCTGAACAGAAAAACCGACTTCAGAAAAAAATGTGGCTATAGATTCACTTTCAATTTGATTTAATCTGCAACCTAAAGTTTCAATATGAATTATGTAATTATTGAAGTTCTGCACTTGCTCTTTCTCTGCCTCTTGCAGCGTCAATTGAAGATGGATTCAATCTTAAAGCTTCTTCATAAGCATTAAATGATTCAAGATAATTTCCTGCTTTTTCTCTAGCATAACCAAGTCTAATCCACCAAGAATCAATAGAAGGTTCTTTTTTTACAGCAGCAGACAATGCTATATCTGCATGTTGAAATCTTGCTTGTTTTATAAAAATTTCACCCATAAAATAGTATGCAGAACCAACTCTGGCACTACTTTCAGGAGCACTGGCAACATATTTTTGGAATTGTTCCATTGCACCTGTATTTTTTCCAAGATAATATTTTGCTTCGCCTAAAATTTCAATTAATCGCAAATCATAAGGACTTAGTTTTAAACCTTCCATTGCACGTTGTTCAGCTTCGGCATATTGTCTATTTTTTACTAAAGCCCAACACATTACAACATAAGATTCAACGTTATTTGGTGTTACAACCAATTCTTCTTCACACACTTTTATAGCTTCACGGTATTTTCCATTATTATATAAAACTAAAGCATCTTGCTTTGTACTTGTTTGAGAAAACATATTCGAACATGAAAGTAAAATCACCAAAAAAAGAACTATTTTTTTCATATTAACCCCAATTAACACAAAAACACATTTTTTATATTTTTTATTGCATTATTTTCAAAATTCAAAAAAAACTTATTCTGTAATCATAGAACATTTTCCAGAAAATTTACAACCTGGCTCCAAAACAACTTTTTTTGTTGTAATATCACCATCAAGCACACC
>JAGARY010000208.1 GCA_017622055.1 Treponema sp.
AATTACAGACAAATTTAAAAGCGGTAGCGCTAGGAGCCCCGCCGAAGGCGTCCTCCTAGGGAGCGACGGCTGAAAGCCGACAAAATGCTCCTGTGGAGCATTTTGAGCGAGTCTCCGAGCAGCTGTGCTGCGAAGGCATGCGTAGCATGGGAGGATGGAGCGAAAGCGGAAGGGCGGATATAGCGACGGCAGGAAGCCAGAGGCTTTCTGCCGGACCGCCATTACATAGAAGGGACAAGCTAAAAAATGCTGTCGCATTTTTCTTAACGCTTTCCCATTGAACACCGGCAACCAGTTGCCTTACTCATCTATTGTAATTTGGTTTCCTGTGTACAAGTGATGGTAGCGGCCTTTTGCGGCAAGTAATTCTTCGTGGGTTCCTCGTTCAATTATGTGGCCGTGTTCCAAAACAATAATTTCGTCGGCGTTGCGAACTGTGGAAAGTCTGTGGGCAATTACAAAAGTTGTGCGACCTTTCATTAAACTATCCATGCCTTGTTCAATTAATTTTTCTGTGCGAGTGTCAATTGAAGATGTGGCTTCGTCCAAAACTAAAACTGGTGGATTTGCAACTGCGGCTCGGGCAATTGCCAAAAGTTGGCGTTGTCCTTGGCTCAAACTTGAACCGTCCCCTGTAATTACTGTGTCATACCCATTGTCTAAGTGGGTAATAAAATAATCTGCATTTGCAAGTTTTGCTGCGTCATAAATTTGTGCATCCGAAGCGTCTAAATTTCCGTAGCGAATGTTATCTCTAATTGTTCCTGTAAACAAGTGGGTATTTTGCTGAACCATTCCTAAAGATTTTCTTAATGCGTCTTTTGAAATGTCATTTAATGGAATGCCGTCAAAAGTAATGCTTCCGTTTTGGCTTTCTACATCATAAAATCTTGAAAGAAGATTAATTGTTGTTGTTTTTCCAGAACCTGTTGAGCCTACAAGTGCAATTTTCATACCAGGTTTTGCGTGAATGCAAATATCGTGCAAAATTGTTTTTTCTTTTTTGTAGCCAAAAGTTACGTTATTAAAAACTACTTCACCTTGCATTTTTATAAGGCTTCCATCATCTAGATTTTTCCAAGCCCAAGTTCCTGTTTTTGCAAATGCTTCAACTAATCTAACTTTTCCACTACTGTCAGTTGCTTCAAAAGCATTTACCAATGTGTATTTTCCTTGGTCAACTTCAGATTCTTCATCAATAATTGCAAAGATTCGTTCTGCACCAGCAAGAGCATTTAAAACGCTGTTTGCTTGCTGTGTCATCATAGAAATTGGTTGGCTAAATGATCTTGTGTATTGCAAGAATGCTGCAATTGTTCCAAGATTCAACGCTCCTGTAAACCAATTTAACACATTTGGATTTGAATCTCCCAACACCATAAAAACGCATGATACTATTGCAATTATTGCGTATTGGGCATGAGACATATTATTTGTGATTGGTCCCATAACACCACCGTAAGTCATTGCGGCAGTTCCTGCGGCACGAAGATTTTCATTTAATTGTGCAAACTCAGAAACAGCATTTTCTTCATGATTAAAAACTTTAATTACTTTTTGACCTTCAATCATTTCTTCAATAAAACCGTTCATTTTTCCAACTGCTTTTTGATTTTCTCGGAAGGCTTTTGCGGAACGTTTTCCAATTGTGGCAATTATTAAAGTAATTAAAAACATTGAAACAATCATAATTACTGTAAGCATTGGGCTAAGAATAATCATCATTGTTAAAACAGAAATTACTGTAATCACCGAAGATAACAATTGAGGAACAGTCTGACTCATCATTTCTCGCAATGCATCTGTATCGTTTGTAAAGCGAGACATTAATTCTCCGTGAGTGTATGAGTCAAAAAACTTAATTGGCAATTTTTCTAATTTGCTAAACAAATCTTTACGGATATTCAATAGAAGATTTGTTGAAATATAAAGCATTAAGCGGTTGTTACAAAAAGAAGCTACAACACCAAATAAAAATAATGTGAATGCAATAATCAATAATCTGGCAAAGCCTGCAAAACTTGGATTTTGTTTTCCAATTAACGGAATGATGTAATCATTCAAAGCAGGTTTTATTAAATAACTTCCTAAAACAGAAGCCCCGGAACTAACTAAAACACAAAGAAAAACTAAAATCCATAATGATTTGAATTTTCCCATGTAATTTAAAATTCTTGAAATTGTTTTTTTTGTATCTTTAGGTTTTGCAAATCCTTTTGGTTTTACTGGTGGCATTATTCTACCTCCGAATTGTCAGCCATATCGGCGTCGCCGGCTGTTTGTTGAGATTCAAATACTTCTTTATAAATTTTATTGTTTTGTAATAATTCTTGGTGAGTTCCAAATCCGTTGATTTGACCTTCATCTAAAACAAAAATTACATCTGCATCTTTTACAGAAGAAATTCTTTGAGCAATGATGATTTTTGTTGTTTCTGGAGCAAGGGCTTTTAATTCTCTCCAAATGCGAGATTCTGTTGCTGTATCAACAGCACTTGTACTATCGTCTAAAATCAAAATCTTTGGCTTTTTTAATAGGGCTCTGGCAATACACAATCTTTGTTTTTGACCACCAGAAACGTTTACACCACCCTGTCCAAGTTCTGTTTCGTAACCTTCTGTAAAATTTTCAATAAAAGAATGAGCGTCGGCAGCTTTACAAGCAGCAATCAATTCTGCTTCTGTTGCATCTGGATTTCCCCATCTTAAATTTTCTTTGATTGTTCCAGAAAACAAAACGTTTTTTTGTAAAACCATTGCAACGCTATCACGCAAAGTTTGTAAATCATAATTACGAATATCAACTCCGCCAACTTTTACAGAACCTTCCAACGCATCATATAATCTTGGAATTAAAGAAACAAATGTTGTTTTTGAAGAACCTGTTCCTCCAATTACACCAACAACTTGTCCCGATTTTATATTTACAGAAACATCTTTTAAAACGCAATTATCTTTCTTTTTATTATAACTAAAGAAAACATTTTCAAACTGAACTGAACCGTCTTTTACAGTTGTAATTGGATTTTCTGGATTTTCAATTTCTGGAATTTCGTCCAAAACTTCTACAATACGTTTTTTTGACGCTTTTACCATAACTAAGGAAACAAAAACCATTCCCAACATCATCAAAGAAGAAAGAACTTGTGTTACATAAGTAAAAAAGCTAATTAATTCTCCAGAAAGCATTTGCCCCCAAGCCACCTGACGTCCACCAAGCCACATAACGCAAATCATTGTGGAATACATTACAAGTTGCATAATTGGCATCATCAAAATAATTAATTTTTCTGCATGAACTTGTGCTTTTTTTACATCCTCTGCCGCTTGATTAAATTTTTCTTCTTCGTAATTTCCACGAACAAAGGCTTTTACAATTCTAATTCCAATTAAGTTTTCTTGAATTGCAGCATTCATTTTGTCAAACTTTTTCATCATTTTTTCAAAACGAGGATGAGCTTTTACAGAAATAAACAAGATTGAAAATGCAATAATTGGAATTGCTACTAAAAACACAACTGCAAGCTTTTTGTTGATTGTAAATGCCATAATGCTGCCGGCAATGAGCATAAATGGCGAGCGAATACACATATGAATAAGCATTCTGTAAACGTTCATTGTCATATTTACATCTGTTGTTAAACGTGTAACTAAAGATGCTGTACTAAACTTATCTACATTGGCAAAAGAAAAAGCCTGAATGCGATTAAATAATCTTTTTCTAAGATTTGCGGCAAAACCTTGGGCTGCAAAAGTTGAAAATTTTGTTCCCAAAACACCAAAGCACAAAGAAATCACTGCAAGGCCAACCATCAAAAGCCCAGTTTTTAATACAAATGGTAAATCTTTATTGGCAACACCAACGTCAATAATTTTTGCCATTACAAACGGAATAATAACTTCCATTACAACTTCCCCAATCATTACAATTGGAGACAAAAAGGTATTTACAACGTATTTTTTTTCTAAACCCTTTAATAATTTTTTTACATCTGACATAGCGAATAGGTTATAAAAATAAAAACAGAAAATCAAGTACCAATGTTTTTTATAACAGAGAATTAAAAAGATAAGATTTTGAAGCTAACTTAATTCAAAAACAATAACGCTATCTACTTCTCAATCAAAACTTCTACCTTTCCGGCTTTGCGGGGTTCCGCTTTCGCTTCAGCCTCCTCACATCCTTCTGTGATTTTCGGGCTTGCCCCCGAAAATCACATCAGTCTGCTGCGGTGGCCGCTCCGCGCCCCTCCAATCCGGGCTAGGCACAAATTAAGAATTCAGAATTAGGAATTAAGAGAATACGTTCTATCGAATATCTAAAACGCCTTAGCGTTTTAAATACACCTGTGAAACTAAGAAACGCGAGCTGGCGCAGCGTTTCACATTTTTGTTCTATCGAATATCTAAAACGCGCTAGCGTTTTAGATAAACCATCAACAGCATTATATCACTATTTCTAATTCCACTGATTCTGTTTGCCTGGCCCAAAGTTACAGGTCTAATTTGTTCAAGTTTGTAGCGAGATTCCGCAGAAAGAGACGGAATGCTTCCGTAATCAAAATCTGCTGGGATTTTTGTATTTTCCATTTTGTGAAGTTTTTCAACTCGCTTATCTTGTTTTTCTATATAATACTTATATTTTACTTCAACTTGAGCCGCTTCCCATTCATTTTCTGGGTAACCAGGATTTTTCATCTTTGGATTTTTAAGCAACTGAGCTTCAATTTCGTCAAGACGAGCATATTTTGCATTTACAAAATCAAATTGAGCTTGAGTTTTTAATCCGCATCTATAACCATATTTTGCAAGGCGTTTATCTGCTGTGTCGTGACGAAGTTTTAAACGATATTCTGCACGGGCAGTAAACATTCTGTAAGGTTCTGTAGTTCCAAGAGTTACAAGGTCATCAATCAAAACACCAATATACGCTTCATCACGTCCTAAAATAACTGGTTCATATTCAGGAATTGATTCAAATTTTTCAAAACCAGCTTCTTTTTGCATTCTGGCAATAAAAGTATTTAAATCTTTTGTTTCTTTTTGACTAATTTTTGCAAACAAGGCTTTTTCATCGTTTGTCATATTTGCTTTTGGAAGAAAAGCACCTTCTTCCATTGAACTTGGAACACCTGTCATTTCTTCTGGCAAATTAAACAAAGGTCCACACAATTTTATATGTTCTTTTGCATACAAACTTGCATTCATTCCGGCAACCAAACCTTGCCCTGCCGCTTCTTCGTACCCAGAAGTTCCATTAATTTGACCAGCGTTAAAAAGTCCCGCAACACGTTTTGTTTCCAAAGAAGGGAACAATTGAGTTGGTTCAACAAAATCATATTCAACTGCATAACCAGGGCGGCTTTGAACAGCATTTTCAAAACCAACCATTGTTTTCATAAAAGCATCTTGAACACATTCTGGCAAACTTGAAGAAAGTCCGTTCAAATAGATTTCTTCTGTTTCTAATCCTTCTGGTTCAACAAAGATTTGATGTCTATCTCGTTCTGCAAAACGCATTACTTTATCTTCAATACTTGGACAATATCTTGGGCCAATTCCACTAATTTTTCCCGAATACAACGGAGAACGGCCAATGTTTTGTCTGATTATTTCGTGAGTTTTTTCGTTTGTATAAACCATGTGGCAATTTACCAAAGGTCGTTCCACTTTTTGTGTTTCAAAACTAAATGGAACAACTTCTTCATCCCCAGGTTGCTCTTCCAACTTTGTAAAATCAATTGATTTTCTAAGGATTCTTGGTGGAGTTCCAGTTTTTAATCTTCCTGTTGTAAATCCTAACCTATGAAGACTTTCTGTAAGCCCAAAAGCTGCCGCTTCACCAACGCGCCCGCAAGGAGCATCATATTCACCAATAAAAATTCGCCCGCCTAAAAAAGTTCCTGTTGTTAAAACAACAGAACGAACTGGAATAATTCTACCTCTTTCTGTTACAACACCAGTTACTTTTTGACGCATTCCACTTTTGGCCGCTTCTGTTTGACCAGCGTTTCTAACTTCACCAGGAATTGCACCTTTTTCAATTGCACTGTCAAAATTTGGAGGAAGTGGACTATCTGATGCAGTTGTTAAAATATCAATAACGGTG
>JAGARY010000209.1 GCA_017622055.1 Treponema sp.
GCCATTGAGGAAGTGTAATTCCCAAAGCTTTTTGAATTTTATCTTTGCTTAAAACTGAATATGCTGGGCGTTTTGCAGGCGTTGGATATTCTTCTGTAGTACAAGAATTTACAACACAATCTTTATTTTGAAGATAACCGGCATCAATTCCTTGATTTTTAATTTCGTTTGTAAAATCCCACCAAGTTGTTTCGCCTAAATCTGTAACATGATAAATTCCATAAGGAATAGGATTTTCTTTTGAAATGATTTTTAGAATTACATCGGCTAAGTCCCCAGCAAAAGTTGGAGTTCCTTTTTGGTCAGCAACAACTTTTACAGCTGGATTTTTATTCATAGCACGAAGCATTGTGTAAACAAAGTTTTTTCCTGCCCAACCGTAAAGCCAAGCAGTTCTTAAGATATAATATTTTTCGGCATTTTCTGAAACTGATTTTTCCCCGTCTGCTTTTGTGATTCCATAAACACCAATTGGTGAAATTTCCATATCTTCTGTTCGAGGAGAATCTCCAGTTCCGTCAAAAACATAATCTGTAGAAATATGAATTACAGTTGCATCAATTTCTTTTGCAACTTTGGCAATGTTTCCTGGAGCGGTAGCATTTAGTTTTGTTGCAAGTTCAACATTGCTTTCTGCTAAATCTACAGCAGTGTATGCCGCACAGTTTATAATCCATTTGATTGACTTATTTTTTGCAAAAGTTGCCAAAGCATCGTAAGAAGTGATATCTACATCAATATCTGTTCCAACAAAATCAATTTTATTTTCTGAAAGTTGGCGTGCAATTTCTGAGCCAAGCATTCCTTTGTTTCCAATAAGCCAAATCATATTTTTTCCTTAAAAAGTTAGTTAGTCCATTTACCGTTGATGTCAAAATAGTTGTTGTTTGAATCAAAAGCGGGATGTTTTGTGTCTTTTTCTGATAAAAGTGGTTCCACATCACCTGCAACAGATTTCCAATCAATTCCAATTGCTGGGTCGTTCCACATTAAGCCACCTTCGTCTTCTGGGTGATAAAAATCTGTACATTTGTAAGCAAAAGTAGCTTCGTCAGTTAAAACTAAAAATCCGTGAGCAAATCCTTCTGGAATATAAAACTGATTTTGTTTTTCTGCGTCCAAAACAACGCCAAAATATTTTCCAAAAGTTTTTGAACCTTTTCTTAAATCTACAGCCACATCATAAACTTGCCCTTGCAAAGAGCGAACTAATTTTCCCTGTGGATGAAGAGTTTGAAAATGAAGTCCTCGCAAAACACCTTTTGAAGATTTTGACTGATTATCTTGAACAAACTTCATTTTTAATCCAGCCTCAAAAAAATCTTTTTCGCTATAAGTTTCTAAAAAATATCCACGAGCATCGCCAAAAAACTTAGGCTGAATTTGGTAAAGCCCTTCAATTTCAACTCCATCAGAAGTAAAACATTTTTCAAAAGTAAAAGACATGAAAATAACCTCCGGTTATTTTGAATTCAGAATTCAGAATTCGGAATTCAGGGTAGAACCAATTACATTTCTGAATTCTGAATTCCGAATTCTGAATTTGCAATGTATTTTAAATATTCACCGTAGTCTGTTTTGTAGCCGCTAGCAAGTTCCAAAAGTTTTTCTTTAGAAAGCCATCCGTTTCTAAAAGCAATTTCTTCTATGCAAGAAACATAAAGTCCCTGTCGTTTTTGTATGGTTGCAATATAGTTTGAAGCTTCTAAAAAACTGTCATAGGTGCCAGTATCTAACCAAGCCATTCCTCGCCCTAATAATTCAACAGAAAGTTGTCCCTTATTAAGATAGAAATTATTAATTGAAGTTATTTCTATTTCACCACGGGCAGAGGGTTGTATATTTGAAGCCATATCTACAACTTGGTTATCATAAAAATATAAACCCGGTACGGCATATTTTGATTTAGGATTAGTGGGTTTTTCTTCTATACCAAGAACTTTGCCATTTTTATCAAAATTTACAACACCGTAAGCAGAGGGCTCTTTACGTAGTAGCCAAAAATAACAGCCCCACC
>JAGARY010000210.1 GCA_017622055.1 Treponema sp.
AAAATGGTTCTCTGTGTGGAAGTAAAGATTTAATATCTGTTGTTAAAGCCATTTTTTACTCCAAATCTATTTTACTTTTTTTACGATGATAGCACCGTTGTGTCCACCAAAACCGAATGTTGCAGACATAGCAGCATCGATGTTAGCTTCAATACCTTTGTTTGGTGTGTAGTTCAAATCACATCCGCCTTCAATGTCTTGTTCATCAAGGTTGATTGTTGCAGGAACATAACTATCATTAATAGCTTTTACACAAATCATTGCTTCAATAGCACCAGTTGCACCTAAACAGTGACCATGCATAGATTTTGTTGAAGAAATATGAAGATTTTTTGCATTTTCAATTCCAAATGCGTTTTTAATCATATTTGTTTCACTTGGGTCATTAATTTTTGTAGAAGTTCCGTGTGCGTTGTAGTATTGAATTTCACTTGGATCCATTCCAGCGTCTTTTAATGCATATTTCATACATTTTGCACCTTCAATTCCGTCTGGATTTGGTGAAGTTAAGTGATAACCATCACAACTTGAACCGTATCCCATTACTTCTGCATAAATTTTTGCACCACGAGCTTTTGCGTGTTCATATTCTTCAAATACTAAAATTGCAGAACCTTCACCCATTACAAAACCTTCACGTTTTTTGTCAAATGGACGGCTAGCTTTTTTTGGATCATCAGCAAAACTGTTAGAAAGAGCATGCAATACTTCAAAAGAAACAATTGCATAACCGTTGATTGTAGATTCAGCACCACCTGCCAAACAACAATCAATACGTCCAGAACGAACCATATCAAAAGCAACACCAAGAGCATCTGTACCAGATGAACAAGCTGTAGAAACAGCCTGACAAGGACCGTGAAGACCAAATTGCATACAAACGTTTCCACCAGCTTCGTTTGGAATTAATTCAGGAATTGTCATTGGAGCAGTTTTTACACAACCAGATTTATAGTAAGAAATACAGTTAGCTTCTGTAATTTCAAAACCACCAATACCAACACCCAAAATACAACCTGTATCTTCAAGAATTTCTGCATTACCTAAAAGGTTTGCATCTTCCAAAGCCATTTTACTAGCAGCAACTGCATATTGAGAAAAGCGTGCCATTTTTCTAGCATCTTTTGCATCCATGTACAAAGCAGGATCAAAGTTTTTTACTTCTGCAGCGTAATGAACTTTATTAATTGAAGCATCAAAGTGAGTAATTGTATCAATACCACTTTTTCCAGCTTTAATGCTTTCCCATGTTTCTGCAACAGAATTTCCAATTGGAGTAATAGCTCCCATACCAGTAATAACTACACGTCTTTTTTCCATTTTTTAAACCTCTTATATATATGATTATTCAATATTTACAGAATCAGCAGAATTTGCAGCAACACATTTTACATTTTCTGCAAAATCAGATTTATTCCACAATCCACAAAGAACAGAACCAACACCAGGTTCAATTAAATTCCATTGATTGTCAGCTTCAGCATTAATTAAATCAAAAAGCACTTTTTCTTCTTCTGTCCAGCGAACAGGATTTGTAAGGTGAAGAACTGCATTCTTTTTAATTTCTGCACCATTTGTAGCTTTGTCTCCAGTTACGTTGCTGAACAAAGTGATTTTTGGATCATTAAAAGTTACATCTGCAATTGCTTTTTCAAAATTATCAGCAGCTTCTTGCATTAAAGGACAGTGGAAAGGTCCAGCAACTTGCAAACGCAAAGCACGTCTTGCACCAGCTTCTTTTGCAGCAGCTTCAACTTTTTCAAGAGCGTCAAATGTTCCGCTTACAACAGTTTGTTTGTCGCTGTTTAAGTTTGCAGCATAAGCGTTTTCAATGCCGTTAGCAATTTCTTTAACTTGATCTGTAGAAAGACCAATAACAGCTGTCATACCAGGTGCGTGACCTTCATTTTCTTTTGCAATTTTTTCACAAACTTCTTGCATAATCACACCGCGTTGGCGAACAACTTTAATAACATCTTCAAAACTTAATACACCAGAGGCATAAAGAGCTGGGAATTCTCCAAGGCTAAATCCCATAGCTGCAGAAGGTGTAATTCCTTTAGATTCCAAAACTTTCATAACAGCAATAGATGCAGTTGTAATAGCTAATTGACTGTTATCACTTCTACTTAATGTTGCTTGATCAGATTCCCAAAGCAATTTTGGCATATCAACACCAGTAATTTTTGTTACTTCATCAACAACTTTGCGTGCTTCAGGATAAGCATCACAAATATCCTTAATCATTCCTGGAACTTGAGCTCCCTGACCTGGGAACAAGAAAGCATATTTTTTCATTTATACAACCTCTGTGTAAAAAATTAAAATGACATTTTTTGTCTTTTTGTCAATAGATAAAAATTAACCGTTTCACTAAAAATTGTCAATAGTATTACTATGGATTTGCCATAGATTTACAAGGGATTTACCAATCAAAGTGAATAAAATAAACTTGCTACAATTGAAAGACTCCAAAATTTAATGTAGTATGATACAATAGAATAAAAATAAAGAGGTAAAAAATGGCACATTGTATAGTTCCAGAAGCAGAAGCAATTTTAGACAAGGAATTTCCTGTTTTAGATAAAGGTTTTGTTAGATTAGTAGATTATTTTGGTGGAGACCAAAGAATTGTTCAGTCTGCAAGAGTTTCTTATGGTGAAGGAACTAAATCTGTTAGCCAAGATGGTGCATTAATCGATTATCTTTTACGTCATCAACATACATCACCTTTTGAACAAGTAGTAATGACTTTCCATGTAAAAATGCCAATTTTTGTTGCTCGTCAATGGGTTCGCCACAGAACTGGTCGCATGAACGAAGTTTCTGGTCGTTATTCAATTATGAAAGAAGAATTTTATGTTCCAGAAGCAGAAAAAGTTGCTCCACAAAGTAAAGATAACAAACAAGGTCGTGCTTCAGAAGCTTTTGATTCAGAAACTGCAAACAAAATTATTAATCAATTGGAAGAAGGTCAAAAATCATCTTACGAAAATTATTCAGAATTGTTAGACGCTGGATTAGCAAGAGAAATTGCAAGAATTAATCTTCCATTATCATTGTATACAGAATTTTATTGGGAAATGGATTTACACAATCTTTTCCACTTCTTAAAACTTAGATTAGATAGTCACGCACAATACGAAATTCGTGTTTATGCAGAAGTTATGTTGGAAATGTGTAAAAAAGTTGCTCCAATGGCTACAGAATCTTTTATTAATCATCAAAATAATGGTGTTAATTTTAGTGGCGAGGAAATGGATGCCTTGCGTGCAATTTTAGATGGAAAACCAAATCCTCTTGAAGGCAAAAAGAAAGACCGCTTTGAAGAAAAAATTCGTACAGGCGTTCAATTGTAAAAAAATCGTAATAGTTTAATAGTAGAATAGGTTTTTATGAAACGATATTTTTATGCATTAACAATTTTATTAAGTTTTCTTTTAGTTTCTTGTTCAGAAAAAATCATGGGATATTCAGTTGTTTTGTGGACAATTCCAGAATATCAAATTGAAAGTGGGCAAGTTGTTCCTGTTTATATTAAATCAAATATTTCTCACGTTTATGTTATAGGAACAGAATCTGGAGAAAAAATTGAAATTCCTTTGTGGCAGTTAACAGAGCCTGTAAAAAAGGGAAAAGTTGATGCTGTTGCAAAAAAATATTCCGAATATGCAAACACTTATGCTTCTGTAAAATTAAATGGACTTCCATCTCGTGCAGAACCTGTAAACACTGCAAAACAAGTTTATCGTTTAAGAAAAGGTGAAGTTGTAAAAATTTTATACAAAGGTGAAGGAACTGCCCCAATGACTGGTGGAAAACCTTTGCCAGGTGAATGGTTTAGAATTTTAATGAATGACGGAACTCAAGGTTGGTGTTTTTCTTATAACTTAGCAATGTTCCAAATGGACAAAAACGGCCAACAAATTGGTGGCGAAGTTATAGAAGAAACTGAAGAACACGATTCAAGATTTGATGAAGTGATGAAAAGAGTTTGGTATCCTGATTATTACAAAACTTTAATTGAAAGTGGAAATATCGATTTATCACGATTAATTGCAACTCAAAGATTTGTAATTGATTCGGAAAATGAAAAAGTTTCGTTAAACATAAACAAAATCCATGAAAACTGGAAATACGAAGGCTACACAAAAACTGATGATAATGAATTTACATTAACAAATGTTCCAATTATTGTTTTCTATAAACGTGCAGATTATATTGTTATTCGCTACACAGACGAAAGTGGAAAACCTCTTGATATTAATCTTGTTGCTTTGGAAGAAAACATCTCTGAAGTAATTGCGGCAGAAAAAGATCGTAGAAACAAAGTTTATGCAAAACTTGTG
>JAGARY010000211.1 GCA_017622055.1 Treponema sp.
AACTCTTGGTGGTGTACACATAATAACTTCACCAACTCCCGCAGCAACGGCAGGTGTAACAGTCATAATTACAGAAGACAAAAGTGGGAATCTTCCAGCAGGAACATAACAACCAGCTTTTTCAACTGGAATTGTTTTTTGCCCCGTAATAATTCCAGGTTCTAATTCTGTTTCAAAATCTGAAAAAGATTTTCTTTGTTCTTGAGCAAATTTTAATGCAAGTGTGTGTGAATAAACTAAGGCATCATAAATTTCTCTTTTATTAATTTTTAATTTTTCTGCAGCAGCTTTTAATTCTTCTTGTGGAACTTCAAAAACTCCCGGAACAGACACATCAAATTTTTGTCCGTAAATTCTTAATGCAGCGTCACCTTTTTTTTGAACTTCGTCCAAAACAGATAATACAACTTCATTCGCATCATCAAAAGGTCTACCTTCAAAAAAATCTTTTTCTATATCTTCATATTTTTTAATTTTTATCATAAAACACCCCCAAAAAAGTCAATTACATAAGAATATAAAATAAATTAACACAAACAGTTTATTATAAAAAAATTAACTAGTATAATAGCAACAATTTATTTTTTATGGCGTTTGTCTAATTCATTGTATACATCTTGCCAAGTAACTCCTTCTTTATAAAGTAATACATTAACAAAATATAACAAATCAGCAGCTTCCCAAATTACGTCTTCTTTTGTTTCAGCTTCGCATAATTCTTCTGCTTCTTCTTCTACTTTTTCTCTAACACGTTTTGCGTCCAAAGTTGCTGTATAACTTCCAGGTTTTGGATTTGCAAATCTGTCTGCAATAATGTTATATAATCTTCCCATAGAAGATTTTTCATCTGGATCTGTTCCAAAACAAGTCCAACTTCCTGTATGACATGAAGGTCCTGTTGGTAAAACTGTGGCAAGAACACAGTCTCGGTCGCAATCTGCACGCAATTTTACAACGTTTAAGAAGTTTCCGCTTGTGTCCCCTTTTGTCCAAAGTTCATTTCTTGAACGACTCCAGAATGTCAATTTTCCAGTTTCAAAAGTTTTTTCAAAAGCTTGTTCATTGGCAAATCCTTGCATTAAAACTTCGCCGTTTACACTTTGCGCAATAACAGGAATCATTGGCATTTTTTCAAAATCTAAACAAGCAATAAAAGCATCTTTTAATGCAACTTTATTTGTGTACAAAGCCATTCCAAGTTGAACATCACAATGCAATTTTTCTAATTCTTTGATTTCTGGAACACTAGAAACACCACCGGCAACCACAACTCTACAATGAACAGCATCTCTAAGTTGTTTTACGTATTCCATATTTGTTCCTTGCATACAACCTTCTTTTTCTACACAAGTGAACAACAATTCTGAACAAAATTTTTCGGCTTGTTTTGCCCCATCAACTAAAGAAATATCAATAGTTTCTGTCCAACCTTTTACAGCAATTTTTCCGTTGATTGCATCAACAGAAATAATAATTCTATCTTTACCAATTGCTTGCACTAATTCATTTAAAAATTCTTCGTTAAGAACAGAACCGTTTTCTGGATGGGAATTCCAAGCGGCAGAACCAATAATTACTTTTTCTGCACCAAGACTAATTAATTCCTTTGCACGTTTTACAGTACGAATTCCGCCACCAGTTCGAACGTTTCCTTTATGGAGAAGGCTTTTTAACAAAGGTGTGTTTACTGTATTACCTTTTGCATCAACATTTCCTAAAGCTGCATCCAAATCAATA
>JAGARY010000019.1 GCA_017622055.1 Treponema sp.
AAATCTTTCAAAAAAATGGATTGATTCCGCATTAGATAAAATCTAATCTTTCAAATCACACTAATAAATATTTCGCAATAACTGAATTATTGAAGGTTGTTCAACAGCGTTTTTGATTTCAGAAACTAATCGCTCCCCTTCTGTTTCTTCCACATCATTTTGAACAACAGGTTCACCTTCTTCATTTGCTTGAGGAACTGTATCAATAACATTTCCGTTAGCATCATTTTTTGCAACAGTGTCTGGTAAAGAAACTAAAATTACTTCATCGTTAATGTTTACTCTGTCATAAAAACCATGCTTTGTTAATTCCGCTTCAGAAATTTCTTCACCAGCGTTAGTAATCTTTAAAGAACCAACAACATCACTATCTTTATAAATTAAACCAACGCCAGAATCAGCAGTTTTGATGCTACCTTTTTTTATAATCTTAAATTCAGCATCTTTTACAATATTTTCAGATTTTCCTAAATCAACAAGAATTTGCTTTCCATTTCTGTTTAAAATTTTTCCTTTTACAGTTAGTTTTTCTAAAACAGAATTTCTAAAGCGTCTTAAAACTGTAGAAAATTTATTATTTCCTGTGCTATAAAAGTTTTCGCTGGCAATTTCTGTACCAGTTCTACCAGAATACATCTTTGTTTTTAAAGTTACATCTTCATCACTTTCACTTAAACCCAAAATTACAAAATAATCATATTTATTATTTCGTGCATTTCTAAAAGCTTCACTATAACTAGAAATTGGAGTAACTTGAGTTTTTACAGATGTAATTGCAACTCCAGAAAAAACATCACTTGCAGCAAGGGCTGCAATTCTATTTGCATCTGAATGGGCAAAAGATTTTGTTTCATCTGTATAAAAAATTGCAATATTCCATCTAGTTTTATCCAAATAAAAAGAATCAACTTTCCATTTTTTTGCCAAAGTATTATTTAACAATGATTCATAAGCTTCAATTTTGTCGGAAACAGTTTTTGTAATTTTTTCTGGAGTGTTTTCTTGAATGAATTTTAACTGTTCCAAATATAATTCATACATGCCGTTTAATTCTAACATATTTGCATAGGCAAATCTTGCATTTGCATTTAAGGGATCAAGTAACAAAGTTCTTTGATATTCATAAACGGCACCAGAATTATCATAACGGCTTTCATACTGTTTTGCATTTTCTATATGGAAAGAAGCCAATTTTGCTCTTCTAAAATCTTCTAAAGGTAAAAAATCACGAAGTTCCAATTCCATTGCAAAACGCATAATTTCATCTTGAGGATTTAATGAAAGTCCTGTAGCCCAAGTATCAATTGATTCTTCAATTAATCCAAGTTTATTTTGTGCAATTCCTTTTGTATACCAAGCATTGGAATTATTTCTATTTCTACTAATCAAATAATCACTAATATCAATTACATCATTATATTTTTCTTGCATATACAAGATTTGAGATAAAAGTTCATAAGCTTTTTCAAAATCACTTTTTACTTCAATTGCAATTCTAATTTGAAGTTCTGCATTTTTATAATCATTTCTCATTAAATAAATTACAGCAGCAATATAATGAACTTCACTTTCTCCAGAATAATATTGAAGTGCTTGACGCAAATATTTATCAGATAACTCTGTATTTCCAGTTTCAGCAGAAACTAAGGCCAAAGATAACAACGCTTTTCTATTTGTAGGTTGACGTTTTAAAGCTTCGGCATATTCAAGTTCTGCACCAGTAAATTTTCCATTGTATAATTCAATTTCTGCAATTCCAAAGTGGGCATCAACATCATTTGGGAATTTTTTAAGAATTTCATTAAAAACATCAGATGCTTCCTTCTTTTTTCCCAATGCTAATAAAATCATTCCTTTTAAGTTTTGGATATTTGAGTTATTTTTTTCGTATTTTTCGGCATTTTGCAAATAATTTAATGCTAAATCAAATTCTTCAAGTTTGTATGAACATTTTGCCAAATTAAACCAAGCATCACTAAATGCTGGATTAATGTTTACAACTTCCAAATAGTTTTGAGCAGCAGAATACCAATTTTCTTCTTGTTGAAACTCAACAGCTTCATCAAAAATCTGTTTTACAGTTTTTTTTGAATTACAAAAACCCTGAGAAACAAAATTTAACAATAACAAAACACAAAAAAATCGAACTTTCTTATTCATCCTTACTTTCTTCTACATTCTTAATTATTTTTACAAGATTAATTCTATGACCATCCATGGCCTGAATTATAAATTCAAAATTATTCCAACAAACTTTTTCAAATTTTACAGGAACTTTTCCGAATAAATCAAAAACAAATCCACCTAAAGAATCAAAATCTTCTTCTGGGAATTGAGTTTCAATTGTTTCGTTCAAATCGCTTAAATTTATTCTTGCATCACAAAGCCAAGAATTTTCATTTATAAATATTATATCTTCATTTTCTTTATCAAATTCATCTTGAATATCGCCAACAATTTCTTCAATAATGTCTTCCATTGTGACAATTCCAGAAATTCCACCATATTCATCAATAGCTATTGCAATATGAAGATGACGTCGCTTAAATTCTCTAAGCAAAGAATGAATAATTTTTGATTCTGGAACAAAATAAGGTTTTCTTACAATTTTTAAAATATCAATTTCTTCGTTATTGGCAATTGCTTTTAACAAATCTTTTACATACAAAACACCAACAACATTATCTGTTGATTCAGAATAAACAGGAAATCTTGAATGTCCACTTGCAATAATTTTTTCTATTAATTCATCTTTTTTACAATCACTTGAAATAAAATCAACATCAATACGAGGAATCATAACTTCTTTGACAGTGGTAGAAGAAAGTCCTTCAACCCCTTCTATCATATCTTGTTTTTCTTCTTGTATTATTTCTTCCTGACTTTCAGACAAAGAACTTTCTGATTCAACTTCTTTGTTTTTAAAAATATCAAATAAACTCATTATATTATTTTTTCATCCTTAAAGTTTTGTAAAATATCTTCCTGCAACTTAAGCATTTCGCATTCAGGAGATTTTCCCTTTTCTAAATGTTCGTCAAAATGATCAAAACCATTTAAATGAAGCAAACCGTGAACTAAAAGACGTTTTAATTCAGAATTTGAATCTTCTTCAAAATATTCAGCATTAACTGGCAACATATCCAAACTAATTGCAATATCACCAACACAACGCCACTTGCCTTCTTCATCCTCATATTCTTCATCATTTTCAAAAGAAAGAACATCAGTTGCACTATCTATATTTCGATAGTTTTTATTTAATTCTTGAATGTAAACATCATTACAAAATAAAATTGAAACTTCTTCTCCATCAAAACTCAATTTTGTCATTACTTTTTGAACAAACTCTTCAACATTATTTATCCAACTTGGTTCTGCTAAATCTTCTTGAACCGAAATCAATACTCTATTACTCATTTTCTCACCTCGCAGAAAAAATATTTTATTTATTATCTTTTGTTGATTTTTTTTCTTCTGTTATCTCTTTTTTTTCTTTTGATTCCACTTTTTCTTTAATCTCTTTTTTTTCTTCTTTTTGATT
>JAGARY010000212.1 GCA_017622055.1 Treponema sp.
CAACATTAAAATTAGTGGTGTGTAAATTCCTGTATCCCAAATATCACGGAAAGTAATCATCCAATTTGTCATAATTGCAACAATACAAACCGCCATTACTTCAGTAAAGAATACTGCAATATTGTAAAACAATTTTGAACAAGAATCAGCTAAAGAAAATACAGGTTTGAATAAAGTTTGCTCAGAACCGCTTTCCCATCCAATTAAAAAAGCAAATACAAAAGAAACTAACAAAAAGGCTCCATCGCCCAAAGATTCAAATGCAGAATAAGGAAAAAGGGAAAGAATTAATTGTTTTACATTTAGATTATATGTTTCTGTAACCGTTTCAACTGTAATAGGAATTCTTGGAAGTTTTACTAAAGAAATTGAAGCAATTCCAATTAAAGTTAAAACCAAAGAAGAAATTATTATAATTGCAAAAGTCCATAAAAATGTTTTCCAAATTAATTTTGAAGTTCTAAGTTTATTTATAGAAACAATCACAGTTGAAAAAATTAGTGGAACAACTAAATATCTACCAATTCGTACAAATAATTCTGTTAAAAATGCAAGGAAATCTGAAGCAACAGCATTATCCAATGGAAGAATAAATGAAGCTACAACACCTAAAATTATGCCAATAATATATTTTATCCATACTTTCATATTACCATTATACCACATACTAGAATGCAATTCCATAGTGTGATATAATGAAAATATGGCAAATTTATTAATCATTGGTAAAGATTTACCAGACTCTCTTGATTTAGCAGAATCTTTTGCAAAAAAAGACAGAATAGTTTTTACATCTTTAAAACAAGGTTCTGAATATGCAAATTTTGAATCAGAAAATATATTTTGTTCAACAGTAAACAGAGCATCTGCAATTTCTGCCCATTCTTTTATCTTAAATGCAGAAACAAAAATTCAGTCAATTGATGAAGTTTTATTTGTTTTTGATGCTCAATATTTTCAAAGTAAATTCCCTTCAGATAACGAATCAGAAATTTCTACAGCAACAGACACAATGATTAATAGTTATATTTATTTTGCAACAGAAATTTTAAAACGAATTGATCAATGCAAAGAAAAAGTAACTGTTTCTTTCCTATTAAAATCAATTCCTTCAAAGCTTGAATTACTTCAATCATCTTCAAAAATTAATTCACTTCCACCAAGCAATGTTTTATCAATTGCACAAAATGCTTTTATTTCAATTGCAGAAAACTTTTCTACAAACATTCAAGACAAACCATATTTATCTGTTTTGCTTGCAAAAGTGCCAGCAATTTCTGACGCACCTCAAAGCGACATAGAAATTGGAAATTGGCTTTGTTCCGCTTTTGATTCTCTTAAAAATGCAAAACACCCACAAACATTAAAAGCTGCTTCCACATGGAACAAAGTTGGTTCAAAAATATCTTCTGGATTCAGTTTATTTAAATAAAAAGGAATACAAATTGGAAGAAGTATTAATCATTTTTAGAAACATAACTAGTCATAATTATTTTGACTATGCAGTTAGACTTGTAGCAAGCCTTTTATGCAGCCTATTTCTGGGAATTGAACGAAAACAACACCAAGAAATAATTGGAATTAGAACTTTAATGCTAATTTCAATTTCATCTTGTCTATTAAGCATTTTGTCATTAGAAATGGCAAAATTTCAACTTACCAGCGATTGTACTAGAATTGCAGCGGGTGTTGTTACGGGAATTGGCTTTATTGGTGCTGGAGCAATACTAAAACAAGGCATAAACATAAAAGGGCTTACAACAGCCGCAATCGTTTTTTGTGCTTCTGCAATGGGATTATGCTGTGGAAGTAAATTATATTTTCCAGCGTTTACAGTTTTGTTTTTATGTTTATTCATTTTGGCATTTTTTCACAAAATCGAACAAAAGTTTTTTCCACTAACAAAAATAAAACACATAAAAATTGTAATAGATTCATTAGAAGTTAATTCTTCAACAATAAACGAAATAATCTTAAACAACGGAATAATAATAAAAGAAACCCATGTAGAAAAAGATATAAAAAAAGAAAGGACAAAAATTACATTTTCTGTAAAATGTTCTGAATCAATAGATACAATTAAACTTTCAAATATGTTTACAAAATTAAATCAAATTAGCAAAGTTATGATTTATGAATAAAAAAAAAGAGGGCTATCTAAAAAAGTATCTTTTAAGTCATTTTTACCTTTTTAGACAGCCTTTTTTTTTATCCTAAGAACTATTCTTTTACACCACCAGCAGTTGAACCACTAATAATATATCTTGATAAACACAAGTAAATAATCATCAAAGGAATAATTGCCAATGTCATTAACATATAGTTAATACCTTGGTCATTGTTCATATAGTCAGCATTACGAGCGTTAGCAATTACAATAGGAACAGTCCATTTAGCTTTATCTTCAATAACTAATGCAGGAACAAAGTAGTTATTCCATGAAGTTACGAAAGAGAAAATTCCCTGAACTGCCAATGCAGGTTTCATCATTGGAATTACAATCTGATTAAATGTTCTAAATTCATTACATCCGTCTACACGAGCAGCTTCTACAATCGAATAAGGCAAAGTTGCTTCCATAGATTGATACATATAGAAGAAAACAACTGGAGCCGCTATTGAAGGAACAATTAAGGAAATGTAATTATTCATCAATCCTAATGTATCCAATAATTTCAAGAATCCTAATGTAGAAACCTGAGTTGGAACCATCATAACAGCCATAATAAAGTTGAAAGAGAATCTCTTTAACTTAAAGTTGTACATATAAATACCATAAGCTGTCATTGTAGAAAAATATGTTGTAAATAATGCAGTAAGTACACCAATAAGCATACTGTTCAACATACCCTTTAAGATTGGGTAGTTTATAGCATAGTTTCCAGAATGTGCAGAAAGAGCAACACCATATTTTTCTAATAATCCTTGCCAAAATGGAGAAGTTGTTTCTTTATTAATTGCAAGGTTAATAAAGTTTTTAATTAATGAAACTCCAGGAAGTGCTGAAAATCCATTTTGAATTTGCTCATGATTACGAGTACAGTTAATAATCATTGTATAAAAAGGAAACAATGAAATAATAGCAAGAAGAACTAAAACAATATAACAACAAGTTCTTCTAACACCTAAAGATTTACTTTGACTTTGTATTTTATCCATTCTTATCCTCCTTATTTTTTATTTTGATAGTTTCTCATTGAAATCTTATACGAAATACCACTTAAAATACCAGTTACCGCAAAGATTAAAATTGAAGTTACACCAGCAGGACCGTAGTTCTTGCTTGCCAAGTGTTTATTAAGTTTCATAATAATTGTCATTGTAGTTCTATTTGGTGCACCAGAACCATTTGTAATGATTTGTGGAACATCGAACATTTGAATACCACCAATTAACGAAGTAATAAGTACGTATACAAAAATTGGAACTAACAATGGAATTGTTATTTTAAAGAAGATTTGAATTGGATTAGCACCGTCAATACGAGCTGCCTCAAACAAACTGTTATCAATTCCCATTACACCAGCCATTAATAAGATTGTTGTATTTCCGTACCACATTAAGAAGTTCATAATTGCAACAATTACACGAGTCCAACCTGTTGAAGTAAAGAAACGAATACGTTCCATAGGTTGAATAGTTCCTGCTGCAATTCCCTCTGCATTCATAGAATCAAAAAATCTTACAACAATACTATTAATTGGTCCATTTACAGAGAATAGCGAGAAGAATAACATTGCAAATGCTGCCGCCATAATTAAGTTTGGAAGATAAATAACAGTTTTAAAGAATTGTTGACCTTTTAATCTTAATTCAGTGTTTGTAAACCAAACAGCTAACAATAAAGAAATTAAAATTTGAGGAACAAATCCTAAAATCCACATGATTAATGTGTTTGTAAAATAACGCCACATATTATCATTAGAATTGAACACAGTTTTTATATTTGCAATAATAGCAGGTTGAGTATCGCTTAACAATGCTTGCGCTTGTTCAATAACGTACACTGGAGTTTTTTTCTGCTTAATTGCTTTATCTACAATTTTTGCCAAATTCTTTTCATATTTTGCTGAATCAATATCTTCAGCGATTGCAAAA
Source organism: Treponema sp. (assembly GCA_017622055.1). Taxonomy (GTDB): domain Bacteria; phylum Spirochaetota; class Spirochaetia; order Treponematales; family Treponemataceae; genus Treponema_D. The sequence goes on from JAGARY010000212.1 coordinate 4,099, forward strand.
ACTGTATCACAGATTTCAGTTTTAAGTCCTAAAGTTACTTTAGAATTTGATTCATATTTTGCAACTAAATCATCTAACGCAACGATAGAGTCATCAATTTGCCACTGGTAATACTCTGCTTTTCCAGAGAAATATTTTGCAACTTTTGCATTTGGACCAATAATTTCAAGTCCATCTCTATAATATTCGAAAAAACTGTACACAAAAGTTGTTGCAAGTGGAATTAAAGAGAAAATAATGTATACAAGAAAGAAAGGAGCTATGAAGAAATACCCCCATCTATCATATTGAATGGTTCTTTTTTTTGCTTTTTTAACAGTTTCTACTGCCACGGATTTTTGTTCTGCCATAACATCCTCTCGTAATTTTTAGCTTTTAATTATTTACGAATTACTTTTTTTATTTTTTGAATAATTTTTTAGAAAAAAAAGGGGACGCTTTTAAGCAATCCCCTTTTTATAGCGGACTAATTATTTAGTCAAACTATTTTTTCAATTGTGGATATTTTTCTTGAACAATTGTATAGAAGTTTGTCCAAGCTTCTTCTTCAGATACTTTTCCATCAAAGTAATCTTTCATAGCTTGTTGGATACCTTCGTTCATACCTTGGTCATATTTAGACATACAATCTTTGCTAACTGAAGCAGCTGAACCAATGAAGAATTCCATGTGGTTTTGTCCACCTAAGAAGTCATTTTTGTAGTCAGATTTAGCAACTTCTGCCATAGCAGGTTGGTTGTTTGTGAAGTCACCAGCACCTTTAGCAATAGCAACCATTGTTTCTTTATCACATGTCAATGTTAACATCATGTCTTTAATGATATCAATGTTGTCTGTTCCAGCAGCAGCACAAATCCATGTTCCACCCCAAGAGAATCCTTGTGGTCCTTTACAGAATGCCCAGTCACCGAAAGCAGATCCGTCACCGTGTGGCATAGAGAAGTCTACGAACCAAGCTGGTCCAAAGTAACCGAATACTTTACCATCTTTCATCATTTCATTTGACCATTCAGCTGACCAAAGTGATGTTTTGTTGTTATAACCTTTGTCTGTATATTCTTTAGTTTGTTTAACCCATCTCTTAATTTGTTCATCAACAACGATTTTGTTTCCTTTAACCCATGGAGATTTTACGTTGTCAGAGAATACACGGAATGTATCATCATATCCAGATACCATGAAGTATCCAGCAGCTTTTGCTTTTGCAGCTACAGCGTCAAATTTATCCCAGTCAGCAAGAGCTTCTTGTACTTTTGCTGGATCATCTGTTCCCAAAAGTTCTTTAGCCATTGAACGACGATATACAAATCCACCTGGACAAGCTTGCCAAGAAACACCTTTAAGTTTTCCTTTTGAGTCTGTCATAACATCTTTTGTATATTGGAATTGATTAGCCAAATCTTTCTTTTTAAGACCAACATCTTTCATTACATCAAGAGAATATGCAGAATCTACATATTTCAAAGCATAGTCAGCTTCTACTAAGAAGATATCGATTTTATCATCAGCAGCAGCTTTTGCTTGTTTTAATAAAGCTTCGTCAAGTTTATCTTGATAAGCGTTATTTTGGTTTGGTGTTTGAATAAAGTTAACTTTTACATCTTTTGGAAGTTTTGATGCATAGTAATCATTGAAGCGAGAAGTAAATTCATCATTCCATACGTAAATGTTAAGAACTTTACCTTGTTTTCCTTTTTTTGCAGCAAACATAGATGTTGCAGCAAGAGCCATAAGACATGTACCAATAACAATTTTTTTGTTCATTTTGGTTCTCCTAATAGTTTTTACGACATTTGAATTGATATACAATTCATACGAAGTGAATAAGAACATTTCCTTAAGGGATATTTCTTATACTACAACGTTGTAGTTATTATATTACCTTATAATTTTCTTTTGTCAACAAAAAAAAGTAAAAAAAATCA
>JAGARY010000213.1 GCA_017622055.1 Treponema sp.
GGGGGAAGTCTCCCCCTCGCTCCAAAGTCCTCGCACGATGTGCTGCGGGCTTGACCCAGGAATAAAATAAAAAAAAGGAACACAAAATGAAAGATTCAAAATCATTTTTAGAAAGTCAAAAAAAAGAAATTATTGAATTGCAACGATTACTCACTTCCATTCCTGCAATTGCACCAGAAGGTGGCGGGGAAGGAGAAACAAAAAAAGCCGATGCTTTGGAAAAATGGCTTAAAGAAAATGGTTTTGAAAACATTCAACGTTTTGAAGCTCCAGATTCCAGAGTTCCTTCGGGAAGCCGTCCATCTTTGCTAGTTACAATTCCGGGGCAAATTCCAGAAGACCAAGACAACGCAAGAATTTGGGTAATGTCTCATATTGATGTTGTTCCCACTGGCGACCTTTCACTTTGGAACACCGACCCATGGAAAATGGAAGAAAAAGACGGAAAACTTTTTGGTCGCGGTGTAGAAGACAATCAACAAGGATTATGTAGTTCAATTTTTGCAGTTTTGTATTTTATAAAAAACAACATAAAACCTGCGCACACAATCAAATTACTTTTTGTTGCTGACGAAGAAAACGGAAGTTCTTATGGAATTATTTATTTGATGAAAAATTTTAATTTATTCAAAAAATCAGATGTAATTTTAATTCCAGACGGCGGAGATTCAGAAGGCAAAACAATTGAAATTGCAGAAAAAAATCTTTTGTGGCTTTGCGTTCACGTTTTGGGAAAACAAACTCACGGTTCACGTCCAGACAGCGGAGCAAATGCTTGTCTTGCAGCCTGTGATTTAAGTTTAAAATTAAATGGTTTGGAAAAAGTATTTAATAAAACAGATGATTTATTTGAACCAAATTATTCAACTTTTCAGCCAACAAAAAGAGCCAAAAATGTTGATAGCGTAAACATTATTCCAGGTGAAGATACTTTCTATATGGATTGCCGAATTTTGCCATGCTACAAATTAGAAGATGTTTTGAAAAAAGTTGATGAACTTTGCAAAGAAGTTGAAAAAAATCACGGTGTAAAAATTGAATATTCAACACCACAAAAATCAGAAAGCCCTGCAACTTCAAAAGACGCTCCTGTGGCACAAAAATTGGCAAAAGCATTAAAAGAAGTTCACGGAATTGATGCAAAATTTATTGGAATTGGTGGAGGAACAGTTGGTGCTGAACTTAGACGTGAAGGAATTGACGCTGTTGTTTGGAGCACTTTAGACGACCAAGCACATCAGCCAAATGAATATTGTATTGTAGATAATTTAATAAAAGATGCACAAACTTTAATTCAGATGTTTGCTACTCTTGACTAATTTATTAAAATTATTTATGATGTTCAAACTATTATCGTTTTATTTTGCGGTCATTGAATTTTTATTGAAAGTAATTGAAAGGAAGGAATAAATTATGTCAAGAATGTGTTCTATTTGTGGAAAAGCTCCAATGAGCGGAAACAAAGTTAGTAAATCTTACAATCATACACGCAGATCTTGGAGACCAAATCTTATTAAAGTAAAGGCTCAATTCGGTGGAACTTCAAGAACAATTACAATTTGTACACGTTGTCTCCGTTCAGGATTCGTAGACAAAAAAGTAAGTGTTCCAAAACAACTGAAACATCTGCTCAATAATCAATTTTAAGTTATGATTAAGAAAGGCTGCCTAATTGAAAGGCAGCTTTTTTTTGTTTAACTTATTTAATAAATTCCACAAATCGTTTTGCGGCATTGGAAATGTTGTTGTGGTATGCCAAACTAATTGCTCTTGTGTCTAATTTTTCTTTCAGGTCAATAATTTTTAGTTCGTGATTTTCTAATTCTTTTTTTATGTATTGTTTTGAAACGCAAATTATGCCCATATTTTTTTTTGCAAATTCTATGAGCAAATCCAAAGATGCAAGTTCAAATTTTGGGTGAAGTTCAATGTTATATTTTAAAAGATTTGCGTCTAAGAATTTTCTAGAATGACTTGATTTTTCTAAAAGTAAAGTGCGATATTTTGTTAAATCTTCCAGTGTGTGAATTTTTGAACAATCAAAGTCGTTGCTGCAAACAAAAAAATCTTCTAGCGTAAGACAATGTTGAAAAGTAAAACTGTTATCTGTAACTGGTGAATGGACAAATGCAATGTCTACATCGTTGTTTTTTAAAAGCGAAAGAGATTCTTTTGTTGTACAGTTTGTTACACGGTAGCGAATGTTTGGGTAAAGTTGTTCAAAGCCTTTAAGTTTGTCAATTAAATAATATTTGCAAATTGTGTCGGAAGCACCAATTCTTAAAGTTCCTGTATCTAAGGAAGTAATGTTTTGCAAAGTGTGATTTATTGATTCCACTTGCGCAAAAATTGATTTACAATACGAAAAAATTTCTTGGGCTTCATTTGTAAGTTTTACCCCTTTTTTTGAACGCGTAAAAAGTTTGAATCCCGCTTGTTCTTCTAACGTTTTTATGTGCTGACTAATTGCCGGCTGCGAAACATTTAAAACTTCTGCCGCCTTTGAAATTTTTTCTGTTTTTGCCACGTAAAAAAATACACGCAGTAGGTTTAAGTCTGTTATCATATAACACTCCTAAAGTTTCCACACGGATTTGCTCAGGACTAACGTCCTTCGCTTTTATTTAGGGTTTAATACAAACCCTAAAAACGGACGAGTCAAGGCCTTGAGCGAAGCGTGCCTTGACCGTACGTATTTTATTAACCAAACATATAACAATTCAATACACAAATTCCCGCATCAAGTACGGGAATGACAAATGTTCTCTAATCAACTATAAGAATGTCAACTTGTACGGTTATATCGAACTAAATTTAAGAAAAATAGTTTTAGTTCGATGTACTTTCTATTTTCTTCTGAATTCCGAATTCTGAATTTTAATATCCCTCTCCTTGCCCCGCTTACACAATTCTTAATTCTTCATTCATAATTCTTAATTATATTAAACATAATTAATATATATTTTACTTATATAACTTTTTTTGATATTATACAACTACAAAAATAAACCGATTCAGGTGAGGATTAATATGAAATATAGTGGAACAATTTCTAGAGGAGTTAGAACTCCAATTATTAAAAAAGGTGATGATTTAGCAACTATCGTTGTAGATTCAGTTGGAAAATGTATTGAAGAAGCAAACATTGAACTTCAAGACAAAGATGTTATTGCAATTACAGAAGCTGTTGTTGGAATTTCACAAGGTAACTACGCAACTGCAGACCAAATTGCAAAAGATGTTTCTTCTAAATTTGGCGATGAAACTGTTGGTTTAATTTTCCCAATTATGAGCCGCAACCGTTTTTCTATGCTTTTAAAAGGAATTTCTCGCGGTTGTAAAAAACTTGTTATTCAACTTTCTTACCCTGGTGACGAAGTTGGAAACCACTTAATTTCTGAAGATGCACTTTTTGATTCTGGTGTAAATCCTTATTCTGATGTTTACACTGCTGAAGAATTTTACAAAATCTTCCCAAATACTGTTCACCAATTTACAGGTGTAGATTACATTGATTTTTACAAAAAAACTTGTGAATGTCCTTGCGAAATTATTCTTGCAAATGACCCAAAAGCAATTTTAAAATATGCAGACAACGTAATTGTTGCTTCTATTCACAAACGTGCTCGTGATAAAAAAATCTTGCAGCAAGCTGGTGTAAAAAAAGTTTACTGTTTGGACGAATTGTTAACTTCGTCTGTTGACGGTTCTGGTTACAACGAAAAATACGGATTGCTTGGCTCAAACCTTGCAACAGAAAATTCTGTAAAATTGTTCCCAAGAAATTGTCAGCCATTAGTTGATGATGTTCAAGCTCGCATTAAAGCTAAATATGGCAAAAATGTTGAAGTTATGGTTTACGGTGATGGTGCATTTAAAGATCCACAAGGACAAATTTGGGAATTGGCTGACCCTGTTGTTTCTCCTGCTTACACAAGCGGCTTGGTTGGAACTCCAAATGAATTAAAACTTAAATATCTTTCTGATAACGAATTTAAAGATTTAACTGGCGACGAACTAAAAGAAGCTATGATTAAAAGAATCAAAGAAAAAGATGCTGACCTTAAAGGAAGAATGGAAACTCAAGGAACAACTCCACGCCAATTAACAGATCTTCTTGGTTCTTTAAGCGATCTTACTTCTGGTTCTGGCGACAAAGGAACTCCTGTTATTTTAATTCAAAATTACTTTAGCAACTACGCAAATCAGTAATTGTCGGGCACGCCCCAAAACTGTCATTGTCGGGCTCGCCCCGACAATCTGTTGGTACAGTCATCCTCTGGCTTGACCAGAGGGGCTCCCCGATAATCTTCCCTTTCCAAAAAAAAAATCACACCCTTGTTAAAAAATCAACAAAACTGCTACAATAAAAAATCTTAAAAAAAAGGATTTTATAATGAATTTTATTTACAAATCATTTTGCAGAACATTTCAGTTTTGTTTTAGAATTGCAATGCCATTTTTGCCATACCGAAAACCAACAATTTTTACAAACGTAAAAGAATGTGTTCCATTGTTTCAAAAGTTGAATATCAAATCAGTTTTATTAGTAACAGACCAAGGAATTAGATCTGCGGGCATTACAAAACCATTGGAAGAATATCTAGAAGAAAATCAAATAAAATGTGTAGTTTATGATTCCACAAGAGCAAATCCTACAGTTCAAAATGTTGAAGAATCAAAATCACTTTATATTCAAAATAATTGCCAAGGTTTAATAGCTTTTGGTGGCGGTTCTTCAATGGATTGTGCAAAAGCCACAGGAGCGTTAATCGCATATCCTAAAAAAAATCTTGCAAAACTTAAAGGACTTTTAAAAGTTTGGAAAAAACTTCCGCCATTAGTTGCCATCCCAACAACCGCTGGAACAGGTAGTGAAGTTACAGTTACAGCCGTAATCACAGATTCAGAAAAAAAACACAAATATACAATGAATAATTTTACAATGATTCCATATTACGCAGTCTTAGACCCTCAAGTAACTTACAGTTTACCACCGTCATTAACAGCCACAACCGGAATGGATGCTTTAACTCATGCCGTAGAAGCTTACATAGGACAATCTACAACAAAAGAAACAAGAAAACTTGCATTACAAGCCACAAAATTAATTTTTAAAAACATTCTTGTTGCCTACGAAGACGGAACAAATCAACAAGCCAGAGCAAATATGTTAAAAGCAGCCTACAAAGCAGGAATTGCATTTTCAAAATCCTATGTAGGATACATTCATGCAGTGGCCCATTCCCTTGGCGGTCAATATA
>JAGARY010000214.1 GCA_017622055.1 Treponema sp.
AGGAAGAGATTAATGAAAAACCAAAAATTGTATATGGGGCTTTTGCGGTGGGAATTCACGGAAAAGATTTTTCTATAATTTTTGATAAACGTGAAGGCGGACTTTCTTCCCTTGTTTATAATGAAAAAGAATATATTACAAGAGTTCCAAAAATTAGTTTTCATAGAGCGGCAACAGATAATGATGTTGGCTGCGGATTTCACAATGCCAGTGCTCAATGGAGAATTGCAGGACAAAACAGTCGTCTTATTGGGTCTAACTTTACAACAAATGAAGAGGAAAGATTTTTGAATGCAGTTTATGATTTTGAATCTGGGTCAAATCCTTCGTTTAAATTTACAGTTTCATATAAAGCATATTTTGATGGTCATATTGAAGTAAAAGCAGATTTTCCAGGAATTGAAAATGCCGATAATTTGTTAAAAGAATTACCAATTTTTGCCATTGATTTTAAATTAAAATATGAAAATCACAATTTTGAATATTACGGCTTTGGTCCAGATGAAAACTACGTAGATAGATGTAAAGGTGCAAAACTTGGACTTTACACAAATACCGCAGAAAAAAATTTATCTGGATATTTGAATCCTCAAGAATGTGGAAACAGAATGGAAGTTAGATTTTTAAAAGTATTTGATAACGAACAAAATGGTTTAATTTTTACAGCCAAAAATGTTCCATTTGAAATGAGTGTTTTACCAAATAGTTCTTATGAATTAGAAAATGCACTTCATTTACACGAACTTCAAAAGCAAAAATATACTTGGGTTAGAATTGCTTCAAAACAAATGGGAGTTGGCGGCGATGATTCATGGGGAGCCCCAGTTCATGATGAATATAAAATTCAAAGTAAAGATTCTCAAACAATTCATTTTACAATTCATAAGATTGTTTGATATAATAGGAAGATATCTACATCAAAATCAAAGGACGGCAAAATCAAATGGATAATAAACCAAATTACAAAGCCTTACTCCCAATTGGAGTATTTTTGGTTCTATATTTAGGACTTGGAATTTTATTTGAATACGTTTTAAAAATTTCAATGGGATTTTATAACATCCCAATAGTTGTTATTTTTTTGATTGCACTTTTAGTTGCTTGTTTGCAAAATCCAAAAGTAAAATTGGACGAAAAGTTTGATTTTATGGCAAAAGGTGTTGGAGACAAAAATATTGTAATCATGATTTTAATTTTTATGGTGGCAGGTGTTTTTGTTGGAGTTGTTGGAAGAAGTAGCGCAGAAAGCGTTGCATACTTTATGCTTTCTTTTATTCCACCACAGTTTGCAGTTTTAGTTTTATTTGTTGTAAGTGCATTCGTTTCTTTGGCAATGGGAACTTCCGTTGGAACAATCACATTAATTTCTCCAATTGCTGTGGCTGTGGCTGCTAGTTCTGGATTTACAGTTCCAGTTTGTTTGGGTGCAGTTGTTGGTGGCTCAATGTTTGGAGACAATCTTTCATTTATTTCTGACACAACAATTGCCGCTTGTAACGGACAAGGTTGCCAAATGAAAGATAAATTCAAAGCAAATTTCTGGATTGCTCTTCCTGCCGCAATTGTAACAATGATTATTATTACAATTATTTCGTTAAATGTAGAAGTTGGAGAGCCAATCATTGGCGATTACAATTTGCTAAAAATTCTTCCATACATTTTAGTTTTAATTGGCGGAATTATTGGAATTAACGTATTTGTTGTTTTATTAATTGGTATTGTAAGTGGAACAATCATCATGCTTGCAACAGGTTCTACAGCTCCAACTGCCCTTCTTTCTAGCATGGACGCAGGCGTTTCTGGAATGTTTGAAACAACAATCGTTGCAATTTTGGTAGCTGCAATTTGTGCATTAATTGAAAACTACGGCGGATTTGCTGCCCTTCTTTCTTTAATCAAAAAATTATTCAAAGGAAAAAAAGGTGGACAACTTGGAATGGGACTTTTAGTTGGGGCTATGGACATTGCAACAGCAAATAACACAGTTGCAATTGTAATGGCTAACCCAATTGCAAAAGAAATGGCACAAGATTACGGAATCTCGCCTAAAAAAGCCGCTTCAATTTTGGACACTTTTAGTTGCGTTTTCCAAGGAATTATTCCATACGGTGCACAAATGTTAGTAGCACTTTCTGTAGCACAGGGATTAGGTCATAATGTTTCGGCTTTCCAAGTAATTCCAAATTTAATTTACCCATTTATGTTGCTACTTAGTTCTTTAGTATTTATCTTTTTGGTAAAAGAAAAATCTGAAAATTAAAAAGTTTTTCTGGGGGTTCCCTGCCATTCGCAAGTTTTTTAGCTAATCGCAAAAAAAAACTTGCTGGCAGGTCGCTACTTCCGCCCTTTCGCTTTCGCTCCATTCCAGCCGCCAACAAAGTTGTCGTCAGGAACGCCTTCGGCGGGGCTCCAATCGCTAACCCAAGTTTTTTTTAACAACATTAATTGCAAACAAATCCCTGTGGTCCCTCTGAATTCTGAATTTTCTTTACAACGTTCTACAAATTCTAAAGCCATACTCCGTATTTTTCAAACTTTCAGAATAACTTCCAATACTGTAAACTCTACACATCCACGCATATTGATAATGAGATCGTCCCATTGTGCATCTGTAATTACTAAAAGAAACACTTTTATCGGCATACAATTGTTTATCAGTCCAAGTATTTCCTCGGGGATTTAAAATATATCCGTCAACATCTAAATACGCTTCATCATGAGTAATAAAATGTATTAAACTTCCCTCGCCAGCTTTCCAAACTGTTTTATCCCAACAATATTCGTTGGCATTTCCGCACATATTATAAAGCCCAATTGGATTTTCCTTTTTAGATTTTACTGAATGATTTTTATTTCCAGCCCTTGAATCTTCACACCAAATATCGTTATAGTCATTTGTACAACCGTATTGTGCATTCCAAACTTCCGTATTAGAAGGATTTGCGCCACGAGCAGCATACTCCCACTCAGCAACAGTTGGAAGTCTGTATCCTTTTTTTGCAGGATTCATAAAAGGTTCGCATTTTATTCCAGAAGAAGAAGGTTCATTTTCATTTCTTGGTTTATAACCAGAAGGCCACCCTTCTGCAAATCCTCCATGCTCATAGGTATATGGAATTGTAAAGTTTTGGTCAGCATAATAAACAATGTGCGCTTTTCCCATTGTCATTTCTGTAAGCTTATTACAAAAAACAATAATTTCTACAAAATCAAGCATAACAATTGGTAAATCATCTCCAATAAATTGCGGATACTGAATAAAATATCTGTCTGTAGAAGAATCATAAGTTTCTGTAGCAATAGATCTAGATTTTTCACCCATTACAGCTTTGTACAATCTTTGCGAAACTTCAAACTGACTCATTTCAAAAGCTGTAAGCCTAACTTTTCTTCCGGGAGGAAACGCACCTTTTAGAGAATCAGAATCAGAGTCTGAATCCCATTCTCGTGGTGTGTAATGATTTTCATTTACAGAACAAATATCTTCATGATACCCTTCTGGAATTACCACCGAACTTGAAGTATATGGAATTTTTTCTCCATCAATTACAATTTCACTATCTTCAATTGGGCCTTGTTTTTGGGTAAAAGCTTCGCGGTCATAATCAGCTTCACATTTTACAAAATTTTTAGACTTATCCAAATCTTGCAAAACATCACTACAAGAAAACAACAAAAAACAACTAATAACTATAAAAATAAAATTTTTCATTTTACTTTTCCTTTAATTATATTTATCTTCCATACGATAAACGTGAGCAACTTTAGTTGCGAACAAATCTGTGTGGCCCAAATTTCATTCTTAATTAAAATCTATAACTTGCCCCAAGTTTCACACCCAAATAATTTATTACTCCATCTTTCACAGGTACAAAAGTAAAAACTGGCGAAACATTGAAAATTAAATTATATTTCCATATATATCGCAAATCACAAGAAGCATAAATCATAAAATCAGAATAACTATCTTTCATAGAATAACCACCAGAAAATTTGTGATTAATTATTCCTAAATTTAATTGAGGTTTTAACTGAAAACTTTTAGGAAGATTTATCAAATAAAACGCGCCAAAAGAAAAATAGTTTTGCGTGAATTTTTCTACATAATTTCCATTGGGAAAAACATTTGCAAATCCAAAAGCTGCATTCACTCCAATATTTTCAATTTTAAAAAGTTTTTTTGGCAAAACATAGTTTACAAAAACTTCACCTCCCAAAGTTGCCTTTGCATATTCAGAAAAATCACCAATTGCATATTGATTAATCAAATTAATACCAAATTCCAGACCTAAGTCTTTTTTTGATTTTTCAGAACCTTCAGAAAAAACACCCAAAATACAAAAAACACAAACAAAAAATATAGAAAAAAACTTTTTCACTTCCTCTCTCCTAAATTTCAATATCTAGCTCTTATTCTACACAATATTTTCCACTTAAAGCAAGCATTGCAAACATGTATAAACAATTGTCGTAATAGCGACGTTCTCCAGTTCTAAGTGGAGTTTCCCAAAAACGACGAACAATTTTTTCTGCATTTTGTTTTGCAGCATCTGAACAAGCCATTGTAGTTTGAGCCAAAGTTGCCAAAAGCCCAATTGGATGAAGAGCTTTTTCTTCTGTTCCACCTTCTTGCAAAACAGGTGTTCCATCAATTTTATATTTTTTGTAATCTTTTGGATCAATATCTGCAAAAAAGTTGATTAAATTGTCGGCAATTGTGCTAAAACCAGTTTCTTTTCCGTTGTTATTCCATAAAACATCAAGTCCAATATTTGCGCCAGTTCTGTAAGCGTCGCTATAAAAATCTCCGTGGCCTTCTGGTGGTCCATAAGGATTTGGAGTTCCGTCAAAGTTTCCATATTCTGGGTTCATTCCTGTTTTTGAATGACAAGCCTTTATCAAATATTTGCGACTTTCTTCTGCAGCACGCTTCCAAAATGGTCTGTCGGATTCATCAGCCCAAAGTGCAAAATAATCGTAAAAATGCATTAAATGATAAGAAGGATCACTAAATTTACTTCCAGGAACAAAACGAATCAACGCAGAATCTTTTTCCCACATAGAAATTTCGTGATGTAAACAAGTGCGCAAAATCTTTTTAGCCCAATATGTGTAATTGTAGATTCCTTCACCATCGCCCCATTTTTTTCCAGCAAGAAAAAGTGCCATAGCATAAAATTCTTCACCATCTGGAGCAGGTCCAAAAGCATTTTTCTTTCCATCTGGAGCAACAGACCAAGCAAAATAACCTTTTAAGAATCCTTCAGTCATGTACATAAAATCCATAGAAAATTTCCACATACGATCAAAGAATTCTTTTTTATCCATAAGAACACACATCAACATTCCGTAAGACATACCTTCAGTTCGCGCATCACAGTTTCCGGTGTCCATAAAATAACCAGTTTCATTTATGCCATCAAAATAAAACCTATTCATTCCTTCAAAAATTGCATAAAAAGTATCATTTACAC
>JAGARY010000215.1 GCA_017622055.1 Treponema sp.
CCTACAAATTGCTTTCGTCACTAATCAACTAAAACAAATCCTTTTGTGCGTCAGAAGCATTTACAAATGCCCCTGGAATTGGATTTTCGCCACGTTTTGCACCCAAAATATCTGTATCAAAAACAATTTGTGTTCCATCAGGATTTTCATATTTTTGTTCAGGTTCAAAAGCCATAGCAATATCATCCGTTTTAAGAAGCTTACATTTTGTGCCACCAATAAAATCATAAAGATTTGTCTTTAATGCAATTTTTCCGTCTTTTTCTTCATAAGAAATTTCAACTTTGTTTTTTGAATCAACAACAGCATCTTTTTCTTTTTTCATTGGCTTTGCACCATTAAAGTAAACATTTCCAGCAGCCCAAACAGGAAGTTCTGTATAATATCTGTCGCTAGCAGGAGAACCCATTCCACAATAACCTTCAAACAAAGCATTCCATTCTTCAAAAGTAGGGTAGTTATCATAAGGAACAGTTCCAACAATCAAATTATCATCATCCCATTCGTTATTAATACTCATGCTTCTTTCCATTTTCTTAACCAACGCAGGACGCATTTCTTGCTGAATAAAGATGTTATTATAAATTTTACAATCCCCGTGCAAAATTGTCATAAATCCGGCAACTTCAGTTCTGTGTGGCAAATGATAAGGAGTATAACGTGGAGAAATTTTTGTTAAACTTCCGTTGTTTACACCACGACCAACCGCAGTAAATGAACCAGCAATAATATTATGAACCAAAGCAACACCCTGAGTTGCCAATTTTACAGCATGATCCGAAAGGAAAATATTATTATCAACCAAAGTTGGTCCGTGAGAAACTTCAATAAACAAATCTTCTGCACAACCAATCATACTTTCGTCATTCATATTGTAATCAAAAGGCAAACAGTTATCGTGGAAGAAGTTTTGAGTTACACGAGTTCCCTGAGCCTGCCAGTCAAGCCACATTCCTCTAGTACAGTGGTGAATATGATTTCGACAATACACAACATCAATTGCAGCGTGCATTTTAATTCCACCAATTTCTGCACCAGCAAGATTTTGTTTGTTATTAATGTGATGAATGTGATTATCTTCAATCAAAGAGAAAACGCCACCTAGGTGACCAACAATTCCAGTTTGACCACAATGGTGAATATTACAACGGCGAACAATATGAGAACCAATATTTTCTTTTGTCCAACCTTCAATTTGAGCCTGACAAATGTTATCACGTTCAGTTTGAGTTCCGTCTTTATATTTCCATTTTAGCCATTTATTATCATTATTTGGCTGCTTATATTTTCCCAAAGAAATTCCCGAACATTTTGATTCAAAAACTTCACAATCTTCAATAATCCAACCTTTTGACCAGTGTGGACCAATCATTCCTTCTTGATACGCAGTTGGAGGCGCCCATTGAGTTGCAGCCTTAGAAACTGTAAAACCAGACAAAGTAATATATCCAATTCCTTCTGCTTCAGGATAAAAACAGTGCTTTCTTACCGAAATTTCAACATCTTCTTCATTCGGATTCTTTCCTTGGAAGTTTGCATAAATTACAGTTTCATCAGCGTCTTGCTCGGTGTACCAAGTGTAAACAGTAAAATCAGGATCCCAACTAGCCTTATAAACTTCAGGATTTTTAACCTTATCCAAAGAAGTAACTTCATACATAGATTTTCCATTTAAGAAAACATCCCCAGTATGAGCAATCATCATTGCAATAAACCAGTCGCCACTAACCAAAGTTGTATATGGATTATAATTTCCAAACATCTTATTTGGGAATCTTGCAACATAAACATTTTCTTCAACTTTTTCCCAATTCTTTGCCTGTTCTGCCCCAGTAATATGAGCTTTTCCCATTTGTTCACTAACAAAAACAACCGGATTCCCCACCGAACCTCTATTTTTTGGATTTACCCATTCTCTATAAACTCCAGGAGCAACAACAACAGTGTCCCCAGCAACTGCCACATCAGCAGCCGCCTGAATTGTCTTAAACGGATTTTCCTTAGACCCATTTCCATTTTCTGCAACAGAATTATTAACAAAATATTTCATAAAAACCTCAAATTTATAAAATGTTTTCTCTTGAATTGTCGCATTCTAAAATTTAAAAAGTATAACAAATCTCTATTTCTTATGTTAAAAATCCAATTTGCCCCATAATTAAGGAAAACTTCTTAGGTTATTTTGGCGTGCCCCTTCGAAGCAAAGTTTCTTTTTTAAAATTTTATATTATTTTCCTAATTTCTAAAATTAAAAATACAAGTAAAATTATTAAATATAAGAGTAAATCATAAACATCAAAAGTACCAAGTCTTTGAAAAAAATATTGCAATCCTTCACTAATTACTGCCAATACTAACAGCAATAGATTTTTTATAATTATCTCTGAAGATAATAATACAGTAAAAAACATCCATGCAGAAATAAACCAAAGTAAATCGACTAAATAACCTGTAATAAATTTTTTGAAAATAAAGATATTAATCCCATTTAATGTTGAAAAAAAAGATATGTTATTGAAAAATGAAAAAATATATATATCAGAAATATTATGCAGTAGCATATAACAAATAATTGCTAATATCAGTAAAATGCTACCACATAATAATAATTTGTTTTTATGCAAAATCAGCAGCTCTTAATAAAACCGTATTTCCAATTTTCTTTAATTCATTAGAAACACTTTCAATTACAGAAGCCTTGTAAGTATCTACATCAGTAGAATTTAGAACCTTACTAAATATACCATTTTCAGAAGTTTCTGTTATAGAATTAATTCGCATCTTTAAAGTTCCATTTTTTGAAATACTATATGAAAATGTAACTAAAAGAGGAATTTCCTTTAATTTAATCTTTAAACTCAATACTGCATAACTTAAAATTTGATTTTCTTCTAAAATTACAACATCATTTATTTCGCTCGTAGAAATACATAGTTTTGTTACTTCCATTAGTTGTTTTGGGGTTAATTCATTAGTTGCCAAAAGATTAGTTTCCTGATTCTTTAACCAAACATTTAAATCCTCAATTGTTATTTTAGTTTTAGGAATTTCTGGTTCGGGTGCAGAAGCACAAGCAAGTGACAATACAATAAATCCTACAAAGCAAAAAAGAGTCATTATCTCTTTTCTGTACATCTTAAAAATTTTCATAAAAAATCTCCTTTTATTTCATTTTAATACGTCCGGTCAAGGGCCACGACCTTCAAGCCCTTGACTCGACCGTTTTTAGGGTTTGTATTAAACCCTAAATCAGTATACCCCCCCCCACATTTGTCAAGTAATTAGTTATTTAAACAAGAATCTTACACATAAAAAAAAGCTACCCACTTAAAAAGCAGGTAGCTCCCTTTAATTTAGAAATATATATTTTAGGGCCGTTTTGTCATAATCAATGAAGTATGTGTCTCACTATCAATTATACCTGTTTTAATTATTACAGACGAACTCATTTCAATTTTTGTTCGGGCCTTATTTACTAAAACTGAATAATTTGTACTTTCCGAAATAAAAATTTGGGTTTTTAATAAAACTAATTCTTTATCATTCTTAAGATTTTTTATTTCGTATTTTCCTGTTGTATTTGTTGTTTGTGATTGTTCACCTTTTTTAGTCTCTATAATAGTATTAACATCCCAAGTTCCAATAATCCATTCATCAATCATATCTTCTGTTAAAGGTTCCATAGTTGTTGTTGGATCTTCACAACTTGTAAATATTGCAGTCATTAATACTGTAAATAATAAAAATATAATGCTAATTTTTTTCATTTTTTCCTCCACCTTTTTAGGATATAAAAGATTTCATTTTATACAAAACGCATTACCTATTATATCTTCACTTTTATTATTGTCAACTTTTTTTATAAATGTAAAATTTCACACCTCGACTATATATTGTTTTTCTTTATGACACTATTTTCATTTCCCAAACACAAAAAAATCATTTATACTAATCATATACAAAATTTATATTGGAGAATAAAACCATTATGTCTACAAAAATTTTTAAAAGAGCAGAATATCTTTCTTGGGACGAATATTTTATGGGCGTTGCTCATTTGGCAAGTCTTCGTTCAAAAGACCCAAATTCACAAGTTGGTGCTTGCATTGTAGGCGCGAACAATACAATTCTTTCTATGGGATATAACGGCTTTCCTCGCGGTTGTTCTGATGATGAATTTCCTTGGGCTCGTGAAGGCGACACTTTAGATACAAAATATGCCTATGTTACTCACAGCGAATTAAACGCAATCTTAAATTATCGTGGCGGCTCTTTAGAAGGCAGCAAAATCTATGTTACACTTTTCCCATGCAACGAATGTGCAAAAGCAATCATTCAATCTGGAATTAAAACTGTAATTTACGCAGAAAACAAATACGACGGAACTCCTTCTGTAGAAGCTTCAAAACGCCTAATGAACGCTGCCGGCGTCCGCTACTACCAATACCAACCAACCGGCAAAAAATTAGAAATTAATGTGTAATAAAGTGGGCGTGCCCCTCCGAAGCAAAGCTTCTTCGGGTCGGGCTTTTCGGGGTTCCGCTATCGCTCCATTGCTACGCAACAGCTTTGCTGCCCCTATAATCCCTCACGCAAGTAAGCTCGCAGTGACGTTGTCCTTGCAAAGAATCCCTATTTCTTTCTGTCATTGCGAGGAGCGAAGCGACGCGGCAATCCAGAACAAAAACTATCTTTCCAAACTATAAATCAGCGTGTTTTCTGTTAAAAAAATCCAAAATTTATTATATTTTTCAATCCATTCTTTATTGCTCACCCACATTGGCGAAGTTAGCAAAACTTTTACCCAAACGCCCTCGCAGTTTTCAAAAGTTTCCTTTTCTGCAATTTCTAAAACTCTTACTTTCATTCCGCCTTCATGGTTCAAAGTTTCAAACTTCACTTCCGAAGAAAATCCTTTTTCTTCTCGCAAATCAACAATTCCCATAATTGTGTAGTTTTCTAATTCAGAGATTTTTGACAAATTAAATTTTTCCTGGGCAAAACAGAAAAAGCTCATAAATAAATATAAAAATGAAATAAAATATTTTTTCATAATTTAAATCCTTTCTCCAACGTCAGAAAAGCTTGTTTTTCTCATCATCATCTAGAAAAAAATGTCCAAACAAGACTGTCACGCTCCGCTCGCAGTGACGTTGTTTTTTTGATAAGCAGGGATTTTAAGGGGCAGCGCCCCTTAGGAGAGGGGGTAGGTTGCAACGAAGTGCAACCGACGCCCCGATAAATCGGGTCAAGCCGTTTTCTTCGTTAAACCTAAAACAACCCTAACGGCTTGTTTTTTAACGGTTTTTCGATTTTAGGCGGGGGAGACTTCCCCCTTCTATAAACTAATTTCTAAAACTGTGAATTGGAGCTGGGATTCTTCCACCACGATTAATAAATTCTGCACAACTAAAGCGATTTACTGGCATAATTGGAGCGCCACCAAGCAATCCGCCAAATTCAGCCCATTCGCCTTCTTTTTTACCAATTACAGGAATCAAACGAACTGCTGTAGTTTTGTTGTTTACCATACCAATTGCAAATTCGTCTGCCATAATTCCGCTCAAAGTTGTGGCACTTGTGTCCCCAGGAACAGCAATCATATCAAGACCAACAGAACAAACAGTTGTCATTGCTTCAAGTTTTTCCAAAGTGATTGAACCTTTTCTAACAGCTTCAATCATTCCTTCGTCTTCACTAACAGGAATAAACGCACCAGACAAACCACCAACATTTGTAGACGCCATAACGCCACCTTTTTTTACCATGTCTGTAAGCATTGCCAAAGCGGCAGTTGTTCCAGGAGCACCACAGCCTTCAAGACCAATTTCTTCCAAAATACGAGCAACAGAATCGCCAACAGCTGGAGTTGGAGCCAAACTTAAATCCAAAATACCAAATCCAACACCAAGGCGTTGGGCCGCTTCGCTACCAACAAGCTGACCCATTCTTGTAATTTTGAACGCCATTTTTTTAATTCCGTCAGCAAGTTCATTAATTGGTTTGCCTTTATATTCTCTAGCCGCAGCCAAAATTACACCAGGACCAGAAACTCCAACATTAATTACACAATCGTCTTCACCTGGCCCATGAAAAGCACCAGCCATAAACGGATTATCTTCCGGCGCGTTACAAAAAACAACTAATTTTGAACACCCAATACTGTCGCGGTCAGCAGTTGCTTCGGCAGTTTTACGAATTGTTTCTCCCATCAATTTTACAGCATCCATGTTAATTCCGCTTTTTGTTGAACCAACATTCACACTGGAACAAACACATTCTGTACTTGCCAAAGCTTCTGGAATTGAATCAATTAAAATTCTATCTGCAGGAGTAATTCCCTTTTGAACAAGTGCACTAAAACCGCCAATAAAGTTTACCCCAAGTTCCTTTGCACATTTATCCAAAGTTTTAATATATGGAACATAATTTTTTGCATTACTAGCACCAGCAACAAGAGCAATTGGAGTTACCGAAATTCGTTTATTAATAATAGGAACACCAAATTCTTTTTCAATATCTTGCCCAACTTTTACCAAGTTGCCAGCTTTTTTCATTATTTTATTATAAATCTTATCGCAAGCCTTGTTTACGTCAGAATCAGCACAATCCAAAAGCGAAATACCCATTGTAATACAACGAATATCAAGCTTATGACGCATAAACATATTTACAGTTTCTTGAATTTCTACCGGTGAAAAAATCATACCCAAACCTCAACATAAAAAATGATAATTAATTCTATATAAAAACAGAACATTTTACAATTATGTTTTCTTTTTTTCTGGGCGCAGCAGATTTGGTTACCTCGGTTTCACACTTCGCTAGCCGCTCACCGTCCCATGCTCCGCATGCCTTCGCAGCACAGCTGCTCGGAGACTCGCTCAAAATGCTCCACCGGAGCATTTTGCCGGCTTTCAGCCGTCGCTCCCTAGGTCGGCGCCTTCGGTGGTGCTCAATCTCGGGCGCTGCCGCAAACACCACATTACGTACATTTGGAGTCTTGCCCGTTTTTTCCATTTTCGTCATTTCGAACACAACGAAACAATCCAAAAAATAAAGGTTTTCCCACAAAAAATCACCTTTTTTCAAATTTTTTCTCATCAGTATTCCTATTTTTTTCACTTTTGCGACTATTGTAACAGTAGACAATAAAAAAAATGGAGTTTCAGCTATGAAAAAAATTAATCGAAACCACAAAGATTCAGTTTTTGTTGATTTGTTTGCAAATGACATTTATGCAAAAGAAAATTTTATTAGTCTTTACAATGCTTTACACAAAACAAATCTTGATCCAAAAACAACCGAAGTAAAACCTGTTATGTTGGAAAATGTTTTGTACATGAGTTATTACAACGACATTTCTATGCTGGTTGATGGCAAAATTATTGTTTTAATTGAACATCAATCCACTGTAAACCAAAATATGCCATTCAGATTTTTGGAATACATTTCTAGAATCTACGAAAAAATTACATCCGAAGAAGACAGATTTGGAAAAAAACTCATAAAACTTCCTATTCCAGAATTCTATGTTTTTTACAACGGTGTTGATAATTATCCTTCTGAATCTGAATTAAAACTTTCTGATGCATTTTTAATTCCAGAAGAAAAACATAATTTAAAAAATAATGATTTTA
>JAGARY010000216.1 GCA_017622055.1 Treponema sp.
AAGAGCCTCCATATCACTTTATCGAAGTTATGGCTTGTCGAGGTGGATGTGTTAGTGGTGGAGGACAACCTTATGGTTCTAATGATGAAATTCGTGCAGCTCGTGCAGCCGGTCTATACAAAGACGATAAGGATAGCGAAATTCGTGTTTCTCATAAAAACCCAGATGTTATCAAGTTGTATGATGATTTCTTGTTGAAACCCTGTGGTGAAAAGTCACATCACTTGCTACATACAACTTATACAAAAAGACCTTTGTATAAGTAATTTTTGCTAACCTAAAAACCTAAAGCAATCGGGACAAAAGTTCCGGTTGCTTTTTTTGTGTACTTAGCCTGTGATAAAGCAAAGAAGAATATTTTTACAACAAATCCTTGCTTTGTGGGTGAGAGGTAAAACTTAAAAAAAACCCTTAAAATTGAACTTTACATTCAAAATTAAGGGTTTTATTAAAATATGTTGAATTTTACTGAACAGTTATTCTTGCTGTTTCTTTATCTTCTACATAAAGAACAAGTGTTGTACCTGCAGGAACAGCGTAGGGAATAGTTACACGGCCACCAGGATGGCTAAATTGAACTAGATTATAATGCTCTCCATCTGAAAATGCCTCTACTCTTATAGATAATGCGTAGGGATAAGAAGGCAGATTAGTTGCAAAAATTCCATAAGTATTTCCGTTTACAGGCAAAGAAGGGAAAATAAAAGAAGCTGAAACTTTGCTGTAGTTTGTCACAAATTCGTCGGTTTGCTGCTGAGAAACAACAATTCCAGTTTTTTCTGTGCTATCTGCAACTTCAGGTGAATATTCAGCAGTAAAATCAAATGCAATTTTGCTTCTGGACATTTGAGTTAAAACGTCGTTTACTGACATTCCCACTAACATAGGAACACGAGTTTTTTCAAAAGTAGGTCCACGGCTTACCACAAGGGAAAGTGTTATTGGGTCAGAAATTTTTGTACCAGCAGGAGGATCTTGTTCTAGAATTGTTCCTGCTGCAGAAGAATCAGCTTTGTACATTGGTTCATCTAAGATGATGAGTGGTTTTGTAGAACCAGAAAAAAGAGTTTGAAGATTCATTCTTAACTCATCAAGTTGCATACCTACATAGTTTTCAACTTGACCAATAACAACACCACGGCTTACCACAAGTTCTATGTAGCGACTTGCTTTTGTAATTGTACCTCCAGGTGGGTTTTGCTCAAGAATAATTCCCTCGTCTCCAACTTTATTGGAATATCTTAGTTGAATTTTTGGAAATAATTCCTTAACTTGCATTTCTAAGATGCCTTCTTCTAAGGATTTTCCGACTACATTTGGAACAAGAACCTCTTCAGCTCCCTTTACTGTAACGAAAAAAACAGCAACACAAACAGCTACCATAATCACAAGAGCTGCTAAAAAAGTAAGCCCTAATGCTTTTCCGCTAGAATCAAGAGATTGCATTCCAGAATTAAATCCAACTTTGAGCTTTGAAAAAAAATCTTTTACCTTTTTCATAAGATTAGTCCTGTTTACCTAAAATTGTACCCAAAAAGTTTCGG
>JAGARY010000217.1 GCA_017622055.1 Treponema sp.
AAAGTTCGATAGCATCTTTTACAGTTCGCTTGACTGGAAGCGGCTCAACGTACTTGAAGTTTTTGTATCAAATAGTGTTTAAAATAAACCTACTTATTTATTCTGTAATATCTGCTTCTATTTTCTACTTTTGTTTGTTCAATTAGTTCCATTCTGTTGAATACCCAAATAATTAAGTTTCCGTTTGGGTGGTAGTTTTTGGGGATGGAATTGTTTTCTTTTAATAATTTGTTTATATCTTTTGCACAAAATTCTTCTGGTAAGTTTTTGGGAAGTAAATTTAGATAATCTTCTTTTTTGTTGAAAGTAATTGTTTTAATTATTTGGTCTAAATGTTTGTTTGTTTTGTTCCAGTTTCTTTTGAATCTTCTTCTGTTGTTTTTTGACTGAACAGGTTCTTCTGTTCTAATTCTTTGTTCTGTTATATCAATTAATAAAACTTCTAAAGTAAAATTTTCTCTTAATAAAATGTGATAAATACCTGTGAGTTCTGAAAATAAATCGTAAATGCAACCTTTTTTAGGGCTTTTTCTTTTAGAAATCTTTTCGTTTTCTTTGTTGAATATAGTTATTGTTTTTGTGATTACAACTGTGTGAACAAGTTTTACTTTTATTCCTTTTTCTAACGTGTCTAAAATTTTTGGTAATAGTTTTACTAAGTTTTGAGTTTGAATTTCAATTGCTTGATTGTTTTCTGTGTAAATGTCGTAGATGTGGTTGTGAAGTTTGTATTCTGTTTGGCCATTTGATTGAATTGCATAATAAGTTTTTAGTGTGTTGTGAAGTGAGCTTTCGTTTAAAACTGAAAATTCCAATTTGAAAATCCTAAAGAAAATGATTTGTAAAAACTTCTATATGTGTATAGGTGAAAATTGAAAAAAAATTCAATTTTCTTAATTATTGGTTAAAAAGTACGTTGACTTTAGTAAAATTTCGTATAAAATTGTAAATAAGTGGGAAAAAGTAGTAAAAAGTGGTAATAAGTGGGTATGAATCTTCTAACTGGTGAATACAATAATACAATTGATGATAAAGGCCGTCTCTCGTTCCCTTCGAAGTTGAGAAGTGCTGTTAATCAAAATGTACTTATGATTACCAAAGGTTTAGATCGCTGCTTATGGCTTTTTACTTCTGAAGAATGGGCTATTTTTGAGTCTAAGGTTATGAGTAATGCTTCTATGATGAAAGCTAAGAATATGCAAGTTGTTCGTCATTTTATTGCGCCTGCTCAACCTGTTGAATTTGATAAAAATGGACGACTTTCTATTCCCCAAAGTTTGCGAGAATATGCGAATCTTTCTAAAGATTGTGTTGTTTTAGGAATTGCTAAGTATGTGGAGTTGTGGGATAACACAACTTACAACGAATATCTTAAAGCAAGTGAAGATTCTTTCCGTGATGCAGTAGAAGAATTTAACGATATTAGTTTTTAATATAACTTTTAAGAAAGGGGATTTTTACTTTTAAACGCGCTACCGAGCGATGGTACAGGTTAAATGTGCAATTTTGTTTTTTAACCTGAGTTTGCGCTACCGGGCGGAAGCGGTACACCGCAGGCCTTTGGCCGAGGAGTTTAGCGGAGCACGGGACGGCAAAGGAACGAAGTGAGTTTGCCGGAGCGCCCTGTTTTTTGTTAACAGGAAAAGTGATTGTAATTAAAATGGAAATTGTTCATACTCCAGTTTTGTTGAATGAATGTTTAGATTATCTTTCTCCAATTGGTGAATCTTTTGAAAAGAATGCTTTGATGATTGATTCTACTTTAGGGGAAGGTGGACACTCTTTTAATTTCCTTTCAAAATTCGAAAATCTTAAAATTGTTGGTCTTGATGCAGATAAAGTAATTCAAGCTAAGGCAAAAGAACGTTTGTCTTGTTTTGGTGATAGAATGAACTTCTTTAATGGTTGGTTCAACGATTTTTATGCAAATTACCCTAGTGAATATGAAAAACCTGATTTGATTTTGTTTGATTTGGGAATTTCTGTTTTTCATTATGAAAAATCGGATCGTGGTTTTAGCTTTAGATATGATGAAAAACTTGATATGCGATTAAATGCGGAAAGTGAAAAATCGGCTGCTGATTTGGTGAATGAACTTTCTGAAACTGAACTTGCAGATATGATTTATTTGTATGGTGAAGAAAAATTAAGTCGCAGAATTGCAAAAGTTATTGTTGATGCTCGTTCTGGTGGGAAAATTGAATCTTCAAAGGCATTGGCAGAAATTATTTGGAATTGTGTTCCTGCAAATTATAGATATGGTCAAATTCATCCGGCTACAAGAACTTTTCAAGCGTTGCGAATTGCTGTAAATGGGGAGTTAAAAAGACTTCCAAAAGCTTTGAGCGATGCTTTTGCTTGTTTAAAACCTGGTGGAAAAATGGGTGTAATTACTTTTCATTCATTGGAAGACCGAATTGTAAAAAATTATTTTAGAAATTTGGGTAAGCAGTGCGTTTGTCCACCAGAAGTTGCAGTTTGTAGATGTGGTGGAAGTGAATGTGCTGAAATTTTAACTAGAAAGCCAGTTTGTCCTACAGAAGAAGAAATTAAAGCTAATTCGCCTTCTAGAAGTGCAAAATTGCGTGTAATTAGAAAAATAAAAGATGCAACAGAATTTCATTCTATTGGTGTTGTTGGTTATTAGGAGAAAGTTATGAGTTTTAAAAGTAAAGTTGCATCATTTTTTAGAGTTTTTGGCGTTTGTTTGTTAACAATTTCTATTCCAGCAATGTTGATTTTATACGGATTGCAGGCAAAAAAATATAAAGATTTAACAAAAGAAGTTGTTGAATTAGAAAGAAAGCAAGAGAAATTAATTGAAGAAAATAAAAGAATTGTTAGCGAAATTAGTGTTTTAACTAATGCTGAACGAATTGAAAAAATTGCTGTGGAAGAGTTGGGAATGCATAAGGCAGAAGCGGAAGATATTGTAAGAGTTGAAATGACGGGAGAGAAAAAATAATGAATTCTTTGTTGTCTTTTAACGAACTTATTGACGCTGTACATGGAAAAGTTGTTCTCTCTGATTTTTATAAATCTGCTTTTGGAGATTTTTGTAATTTTACAAATGTTCAAACAGATAGCCGAAATGTTTGTGAAAAATCTCTTTTTGTTCCTTTAGTTGGTGAATTTCAAGATGGCCATAAATATGTTGCTGGTGCTGTTGAATCTGGTGCTTCTGTTGTTTTGATTAATAACAGTGAATATGAAAAAAATCCTAGTGTTTATGATGATTTGTGCCGTAATAAAGGCGTTTTGATTATTTGTGTTGAAAATACTTTACATGGTTTGCAGGATGCTGCAGAAAAATATGTAAGTAAATTTCCAAATTTAACAAAGATTAGTGTAACTGGTTCTAGTGGAAAAACAACAACTAAAGAATTGCTTGTTTCTGTTTTTGTTTCTAAGTTTGGTGATGATGTTGTTTACACAAAAGGAAATTTTAATTCAGAAACTGGGCTTCCTTTGTCTGTTTTTAATATTAGAGAAAATCATAAATTTGGAATTTTTGAAATGGGAATGAATCGTGAAAACGAAATTGGAGAAATTTCAAAAGTTTTAAAATCTGATTACGGAATTATTACTAATATTGGAACAGCTCATATTGGATTGCTCGGAAGTAGAGAAAATATTGCAAAAGAAAAAAGAAAATCTTTTGATTATATTTGCAAAAAAAGTTCTGGTTGTGGAGCGGCTTTTGTTTG
>JAGARY010000218.1 GCA_017622055.1 Treponema sp.
GAATTGTGGAAAGTCTGTGGGCAATTATTAAAGTTGTTCTTCCTTTTGAAAGTTCATCAAAAGATTTTTGAATTTTGATTTCTGTTGTTGTGTCCAAGGCAGAAGTTGCTTCATCCAAAATTAAAATTGGCGGATTTTTTAAGAAACATCTGGCAATTGAAACTCTTTGTTTTTGACCGCCAGAAAGTTTTATTCCACGTTCTCCAACAACAGTATCGTATCCTTGTGGCATTTTCATAATATCATCATGAATTTCGGCTCGTTTTGCAGCAGTTATAATTTCTTCATCTGTGCAATCAATTTTTCCGTAAGCGATATTTTCTTTAATTGTTCCAGCAAATAAAAATACGTCTTGTTGCACTACCCCAATTTGATTTCGCAAAGATTTTAATGTAATTTTTTTTGTATCAATTCCGTCTAAGAAAATTGAACCACTTGTAATATCATAAAATCTTGGAAGCAAATTACAAATTGTAGTTTTTCCACCACCAGAATGACCAACTAAAGCAAATTTTTGACCAGGCAAAATCTTTAAGTTGATATTATTTAAAACTTCAACACCTTCATTATAAGCAAAACTTACATTTTTAAATTCAATGTTTCCTCTGGCACAGAAAATTTCTTGAGCATCATCATCTTCTTTTATACTTGTGTCCAAACGCATAATTTCCAAAAATCTATTAAATCCAGCCATTCCAGAAGTGTACTGTTCAACAAAAAATGAAAGCCTTCTAATTGGAGAAGTAAAAGTTGAAACAAAAAGATTTGCTGCAACTAAATCAGAAATCTGCATTTTTCCTTGAATAATAAAATATCCGCCAACGCCCAACACCATCACGTTCAACAAACTTGTAAAATATTCAATGTTTGAATGGAATCCTGACATTTTTTTGTAATAATTCTTTTTAGCAAACCGAAAATTGTTGTTTCCTTTTTCAAATTTGTCAATTTCGTGATTTTCGTTTGTAAAAACTTTTGTTACACGAATTCCAGAAATGCTAGATTCCAAATTTGCGTTGATTTCGGCAGTTGTTTCTTTTACTCTTTTAGAAGTTTTGCTCAATTTTTTTCTAGAAAACATTGTAATACAAATAATAATTGGCAAAAATGCAAAAACCAAAATGGCAAGTTCCCAACGAATATTAATCATCAAAATAAAAGAACCAACCAAAGTCAAAACAGAAATTAAAACTTCCTCTGGCCCGTGGTGAGCAAGTTCTGTAATTTCAAATAAATCTGTTGTAACTCTAGACATTAATTTTCCAGTTCTGTGCTTGTCGTAAAACGAAAAAGATTGCTTTTGCAAATGAGTAAAAATATCACGGCGCATATCTGTTTCTACCAAAGTTCCAAAATAGTGGCCCCAGTATGTAACAAACCAGTTAAAAAGACGACGCAAAGAGTAAACAATAACCAAACTAATAATTAAAATTAAAAAAAGTTTTAGATTTTTGTTTGGAATAATTGAATCAATTGTATATTTGCTCACCATAGGAAAAATTATGTCAATTAAAGCAATTAAAACTGCACAAAGAATATCAAGAGCAAAGATTTTCCAATGAGGTTTGTAACAAGATAAAAATATTTTCCAAGATTTTTGATTAAAAAATTCAGCATTTTTTGTTTGATTTTTAGATTTTTCTTTCATTTTCTACTTCCCACCATTTATTTTTTTCATAATAATTTCAAATAATTCTTCTGGATTTTTTGCAACAACATTTGCTCCGTACTTCAACAAAAAATCTGTTCCTCTAAAGCCCCAATCAACACCAATAACAGTTCCAACACCAGCATTACGCCCAGTTTGAATATCTACGTCGGAATCCCCAACAAAAAAAACATTGTTCAAGTTGATTTTTTCAGGGTCATTTTTCAACGCAGTTTCTTCTATATTTTTGATAATTCTAAAAACACCTTCTGGATTAGGTTTTGTTGGCAAATCTTTTGAACTTCCCAACACAAAATCAAAAATATCTGGAAAAAATTGATTACACAAAATTTGAGCCGCTTCGTTTACTTTATTTGAATTTACAGCAAGAAAAACCCCATTTGATTTAAGCTTTTTTAAAAGATTTAGAATTCCATCATAAGCACAAGTTTTTACACAAGAATTTTTTTCGTAATATTCAACATATTCTTTTAAAGCAAGATCTAAAACATCAGAAGAAGTTCCTGCAGGAAAAGCACGTTCAATAAGTTTTGGAATGCCGTTTCCTACAAAAAAACGCACTTCTTCTGTAGTGCGAAGTGGCATTCCAAATTTTTGCAAAATATAATTGCAAGAATCTGCCAAATCTTCCAAAGTGTTTAATATTGTCCCATCTAAATCAAAAATCACAAGACTTTTCATAAAAAAGAGAATATCAGAAATAAAAAAAAATTGATAGATTTATAATTTTTATTTCCAATTATAAAAAATTGTTATTATATTTTCCGTATAGAAAAGAAGCGTTTCGTTATTTTCACTTTATTGAAAAGAACAAAAGCAATAGGTCGCCAGTGGCCTTACACAGGTAAGATAACCTAAAAATTGCTTTCGCAATTTTTTTAACGGTTTTCTATATAACACCGGGCGCCAGCGCCCTTACACAGGAGTTAAAATGAGAATTAAAAAAAGTTTTAATGTTGCAATTATAGTTGGGATTGCGGCATTGGTCATGGCATTTTCAAGTTGTGGAGAAGATTCCCCTGAAAATGCTGTAGCTGTTCAAGATTTTGATTTGAACAACTACATTGGAAAATGGTACGAAATTGCCCGTATCGATTTTAAACACGAAAAAAACATGGATAATGTTACTGCCGAATATTATCTTAATGACAATGGCACAGTTCGTGTTGTAAATCGCGGGTATGATTTCGTAGATGGAAAATGGAAAACATCAGAAGGAACTGCAAAATTTAGAGGTGCAACTGATGAAGGCGCTTTGAAAGTTTCTTTTTTTGGACCTTTTTACAGTGGCTACACAATTATTGCATTAGATCCTTTGTATCAGTCGGCATTGGTAGTTGGTAAAAACTACGATTACCTTTGGATTTTAAGTCGTGATATTACAATTCCAGATGAAACACGTTTTGAGTATTTGGCAATTGCAGAGGATTTAGGATACGACACAGATAAACTTGTTTGGGTAGAACACGACGAATATTAATAAAAAGGAGACAAAATTATGTTATCAGATACAATCAATAATTTAATTAATCAACAAATTACAAAAGAATTTTTTTCGGCATATATGTACTTAGATATTGCAAATTATTTTGAAGACAAAGGGCTTACTGGGTTTTCTTCTTGGTTTAAAATTCAAGCTCATGAAGAACTTGATCACGGAATGAAGTTTTATCAATATCTTCACGATAACAATGAAAAAATCATTCTTGAAAAAATTGCAGCACCAAATCAGCATTTTGATTCTTTGGGCGACGCATTAAAAGAAAGTTTAAAACACGAAGAATATGTTACAAGTTCAATCAACAAAATTTATGAAGAAGCAACAAACGAAAAAGATTACAGAACTTTGGAATTTTTAAACTGGTTCATAAAAGAACAAGCCGAAGAAGAAAAATCTGCCCAAGAGTTAATTACAAAAATGGAATTAACAGATCACAACAATCGAGGCATTTATCTTCTAGATAGAGAACTTTCTAAAAGAACATATAAACCTGCATAAATTGATTTTGAGGGTGTCGAATAAGTTTGCCATCCTCGAACTTGTTTCGAGGATCTACAAAAAAACTTTTTGGGCAGCCTCATTTTTTTTGAGGATGAAAAAATGAAAGAAATAAAAATTGAAAAAATTATTGGCAGACAGATTATCGATTCCAGAGGAAATCCTACTGTTGAAGCAGAAGTTTTGCTGTCTGACGGAAGTTGCGGAAGGGCTTCCGTTCCAAGTGGTGCTTCTACAGGAATTTTTGAAGCAAAAGAACTTCGAGATGAGAAAAAAGATTACAATGGAAAAAGTGTATACAAAGCCGTTGAAAATATTAATCAAATCATTTCAAAAAAACTTGTTGGAACCCCTGCTTTTGACATTTTTGAAATTGACAAAAAAATGATTGAACTTGACGGCACACCAGATAAATCAAATCTTGGAGCAAATGCAATTTTGGCAGTTTCTTTGGCATCAGCAAAGGCGGCAGCAAAATCTCTTGGTGTTCCTTTGTACAAATTTATTGGCGGAATAAGCGGAAACATTTTGCCAGTTCCAATGATGAATATTTTGAACGGTGGAGCCCACGCAGCAAACACAGTTGATATTCAAGAATTCATGATTATGCCAATTGGTGCAAAATCTTTTAGAGAAGGTTTGCAATGGTGTGTTGAAGTCTATCATTCTTTGGCAACAATTTTAAAAGAAAACCAGATGTCCTGTGGCGTTGGTGACGAAGGAGGATTTGCTCCAAACCTTTCAAATGATGAAGAAGCAATTTTGCTAATTATTCAAGCAATTGAACGAGCCGGCTACTACATAGAAAAAGACCAAAATAAAACAGACTTTGTTTTGGCTATTGACGCCGCTGCCAGTGAATGGAAAACGGATGATAAAGGAAAATATTTGCTTCCAAAATCAAAAAAAGCATTCACTACAGAAGAATTAATTGAATATTGGCAAAACCTTGTAGAAAAATATCCAATTGCTTCTATTGAAGATCCACTTGATGAAGAAGATTGGGATGGTTGGCAAAAAATTACAACGCTACTTGGAAACAAAATCCAATTAGTAGGAGACGATTTATTTGTTACAAACACAAACCGACTTCAAAAAGGAATTGACGAAAAAGCTGCAAACGCAATCTTAATCAAACTTAATCAAATTGGAACTCTTTCAGAAACAATAAACGCCATTAAACTTGCTCAAAAAAATGGATACAAAGCAATCATATCACACCGCTCAGGAGAAACAGAAGATACAACAATTGCAGATTTAGCTGTAGCACTTAACGCAGGACAAATTAAAACAGGCGCCCCTGCCCGCTCAGAACGTGTTGCAAAATACAATCAATTGCTAAGAATACAAGAAGATTTGGGCAATTCAAGTATTTATCTTGGGAAAAATTGTTTTTAAGAATAAGTTGTTTTTTTTAATATTGCAAAATAAGCACCTCCTTCAATACAAAAATTTGACTTTCATATTTTATTTTTATAAATTTTTAATATGGGTCAAATTTTTGAAAAACCAATTATTGATGTAGAAAAAACTTCTATAAAATTAAAAGAAATTAGAGAAGCAAATGGAACTAAAGTTTCACAATTGCAACATCTCTTTTCTATGGAAAATCCTCAATCAATTTATAACTGGGAAAATCCAAACAAGAAAAACCTCCCTCGAATTGATAATTTTGTTACATTGGCTCAGTTTTACAACGTAAAAATCGACGACCTGATTATTGTAAAATACATTCAAACAGACATATTAGATGTTTGTGAATCTTCAACAATAATTTATGGAATAAAAAAAGAATATATGGAAAAACTTATTACTTTATCTTCACCTTCTGTCCTAAAAGCCTTAAAATCATATTACAATTTTAGCACATAGAAAAACCAATAACATTAAGCTAATAACTTAATGTTTTCCTACAAAATATATTTGACGCAAAATTACATCTATGATAGATTAAAAGTGGAAGTGCTAATTTTTGGTTAGCCTCCCGTTTTTTTTGGGTTAAAAACCGCTCTTAGGGATTCTAAGGGCGGTATTTTTTTTACTCGTTATCTTTTTTGTAACGAAGTATAGCAATTATTGTGCTAATGACAGTTGCAACACAAGTTACAAAAGCAATCAATAAATCACAATTCATTGCGTTACCTCCAATATGCTTATTCCTGAAAATCAGGTCGAGTGTACGGGAGGTTACCGCCTTAAAAATTAGACACTTCCATAAAATATTATATTTTAGATTTACAAGATTTTCTTTAAGCTAATAACTTAATATTTTCCGATTACAGAATATATATCTTTTCCAATCTTTTGTTCAAAATAGGCTTTTATTTCCAGATTTTTGTTCCATTTTGATTCTGGGTAAAAGCCATACCGGTTTTTTACATCATTCATTCTGTCTTCTATTGTCATAATAGCTTCCCCAGTTGCCAAAGAATCGCATAATTGAATAAGTCTGTCGTAATCATCAAATTCTATATCTTCCAACTTTTCTTGAATCAATTTTAATTCATCTTCAGTTGTATCAAACTTTCCAATATAATCATCCGTATTATTGCTGGAAAAAGAATGGGTTAAACAAATTTTTGCCACTTCATCAAATCCTAAACTCATCATATAAGTATAACCATCAGAAACATGACCCAAATGACGAACTCCAAACCTTCTTCCAATATCATGAAGCAACCCGCAAACATAGGCTTTATTTTCATCAAGTCCCGCAGCAGCACCAATTTTTTTTGCACAATAAGCCACAAGCCTACAATGATTTCCCCAAGGACCAGGATTTAGAGGTACACTTTCATTTAAAATTTTTTCCGCTTCTTCACAACTTGGAAACATAAAACTAATGTAGAATTAAGAATGTAGAATTATGAATTATTTCTTCTTTCTTAATTCGTTATCTCCTTTTTTTCAAACTTCTACATTTTTTTCATTCTTAATTCAATTCTATATTAAAACCTACATCTTAAATTCAATTTTTTTATTCAATTCTTCATTCTTAATTCTAAATTCTTCATTTCTTATATGTCTTGCATCATTTACAAGTTCAAACTTTGGGGCAATCAAATTTCCTTTTCTTTCCGAAAAATGAACAATTGTAATGGCTGTAAAATCAGGACAAATTGCAGAGCAAACAAATGGAAAAGGCAAATTAAACAAATGTGAAAAAACAGCCGAAGACGCACCTCCGTGACTCACAATAGAAATTGTATGATTTTTTACCTCTCCCACACGATAATAGTCCCCTTCTCGAACATAGCCAAAATCTTTTAGCCAGTTGTCAAAATCAATTCCAATTTTTTCCACACAAGAAACAAGTTTATTATTTTTATACAAATCAGATTTTTGCCAATCAAAATCTAAAAGACTCCCACCGTTTTCTACAATATAATTAGAAGTATTCCAAGGATGCCCCTCATCAAAAATTGGCTCGCCATCAACAGAACCCCACTTTATTTCACGCATAAAATCAAGACCTGTAACACCAACGCCAAATTTGGAATCAATAAAAGAAGCCGTTTCCAACGCCCGCCCGCAAGTAGAAGAAAAAATCTTTTCTATAGGTTCATTATCGTTTTTTAATCTTTGAGCCACAGCCTTTGCATGCAAAACACCCAAATCAGTAAGACAATCCTTTTCATAATTCGGATGCCCATGCCTAACAAAAATAATGCGCATAAAAACCAACTCCTTACACTTCGTCACTGCGAGCCGCAGGCGTTGCAGCCCATTTTTTTCACTTCTCTGGATTGCTTCACTTCGTTCGCAATGACGAGCTTCTGTTCATTCTTAATTCTTCATTCTTAATTCATAATTCTACATTATTTCAACGATTTCTTTACAAAGCATAATCAAATTATACCGAATGCCATGTCTTGTGTTCCACCCACGGCTGCTCCATTCTTCAGAAGCCACATCATCACCACCGTAAATCAAAGCTCCGTAATCAAAACCACGGAATTGAGCCACAGCAATACATCCCGACTGTTCCATCTCCACAATTTTTGCGCCTTCAGCCTTCCGCTGTTCCACACGATCCGCAGTTTCACGGAACAAAGCATCAGTTGTCCAAGTAAGCCCACGCAAATAAGGGACTTTGTGCTCATCCAAAAAAGAGGCAATTTTGTCTGTCACTTCTTTTTTTGTATAAATGTAGCGAGATGGTTCCACATAATGATACGAAAATCCTTCATCACGAATTGCACCGTCTACAAGCAAAAGCTGCCCAACAGCAATATTTTTATCAAGAACACCGCCACCGCCGCAAAACATAACTTTTTCCACACCCATAGCATAAAAACAGTCCAAATTTCCGCCACAAGAAGGACACCCAACTTGCCCCAAAACAATCAAAACTTCAGAACCGTCCACAAATCTATAAATATCAAAAGGATTTTCCCCGCCAATGTAATATGCTTTTTCAATCAGTTTTTCTTCCTTCAATTTTTCCAACGCTTCTGGGAAAAACGTAATAATCATCTTTTTTTCAGGATTTTTCTTTTCAAACAACGCACTAGGATTCAACTTTGCAACTTTGTTATCATCAAACTCTAAAATAGGAAAATCATTCTTAAAAAACATATTGCACCTCTCGTTTTTATAAAAAATTATACAAAAAATAATATTCAGGAGCAACCTATTTTTTTAAGCTAATAACTTAATTTAAATCCCAAACAAAACAACTACCTTTCCAGCTTTCCAGGCTTCCGCATTCGCTCCATTCCTAACGGAACGCCTGCGGCGGCCTTCCAATCCGGGCTAGGCTTAGTTTTAAGGATTAAAGAGAAAAATGATTTTCAGTTTTTCAACTTACTTTAAAAATGATTCATTAATAACCCAATGTTTATTTCGAATAGTTTCTTTCTCATAAATTTCTTCAAGACGTAAAATCATCTTTGATAAATCATCATAATCAACATACTGATGTTTTACTTTCCCCCCTCTTACTTCATCTAAATCAAAATCATTCAAATAATAAGAAAAGGTTTCAG
The DNA here is from genome assembly GCA_017622055.1 of Treponema sp. Taxonomy (GTDB): domain Bacteria; phylum Spirochaetota; class Spirochaetia; order Treponematales; family Treponemataceae; genus Treponema_D. The sequence goes on from JAGARY010000218.1 coordinate 8,657, forward strand.
AATCCATATACACATTATAAGCATCAAAATATTTATTTTCTTTGTGTTTATCATAAATATTTTCATCACCAATTCTCTTGAATAAATACTTAACTAAAAATATCTCGGCAGCGTTAACTTCATCATTATCGCCTTTATGGTCTGAGTAAGTACGATCTTCTGCAATATAATAAGTGTAACGAATAGAAAAGTTATTATATACTCGAATCGCTTCAGACAAACTTGTGCATTTTATTACATACGAACAATACGTTCCTGGAAAATATAACACAACTTCATTTGTATTTTTATATAAACGCAATTTAATATCACTTTCAACACGATTAATACGCATTTTAGTTTTTGGCAAAGGAAGTTTCTCTGGTTTTGTATCAGCCAATGACCATGATGCTTGAACTGAAGGCTCTGAAAAACGGTCATAAGCCCACAGATTTCCATTGCCTATACAGAGAAAAAAAATATAAATTATTGAATAAAAAAATTTACGAAAGCATAATTTCTTGATTTGTTGGTACATAAGCAGATTTGTCTCCAATAATTACATAAAATAAAATTTTTCCAAAAGAAATATCTTTAATTCATATACTTTTTTATTATATATCAGTTTAGGCCTAAACTTTTTGGTAAGGTTATATATAGGTATTCCTTTTCTTCATCAGAGAGTTTTCCATACTTGTTGTTCTGAATGTCTTTTTTTATATTTTCCCAATTCAATTTTTCACTTGAATCCTGAGTATTTATTTTATTTTTTATAGCTTCTAAGATTTTCTCTTTTTGTTCCATACCTTCCAACTTAAAATATAAACTTTTGCTATTCAAATATAGCTTGTATCACCATACGTCACAATAGTAATACAAGCACATCCACCTAACGAAGTTTAGAACCTCGATTTACATTTCTGTGAGTAGTCCACCGTCTTGGAATACGATTTATTTGCATTCCATTATTGTTTGCAAAATTTTGCAAACATCCAACACAACAAAAAATATAAGACCGAAAGAAACCTGTTTTATACTTTTCATAAGTGCGAGTTGTCATTCCACACTGAGTACAAGTTTTTGGATTTCCATCTTCCATAAAAAGTCTTACAAACAAATTTCTTTTTAACTTTAGAATTTCTCCTGCCATTGATAAGCTCCAATAATTTTTTTCCTTTTCGCCAACGACGAAACGATTAAGCAAACTTAATTCAATTAACTTTACTTAATTCTTATATTTATTATATATCAATACTCAATTATTTCAAGTAAATAATTATCAATTGTTATATTTTTAATTATGAACTTTTGGGAAAAGGTCGACGCAGAATTAAAATACCTAGGAAAAACTCGCAAAGAACTTGCTGCTTATGTTGAAATTGATGTTGCAAATATCAGTTTTGGAATAAAAAGAAACAGCATCCCCTATGCAGACACAGCATTAAAAGTTGCTAAATTTCTAGGAGTTTCACTTGAATATCTTTTAGGAATGGATGAAGTGTCAGAGAATCCAACAATAAATCCTCAAATTTCAGAAATTGAAAACTATCTAAAACGTTTTTCCCCAAACGACTTAGATGTTATTCTTAATGTCACAAAAGCCTTAAACGAAAAATACTAAAAGTACAGTATCACCTTTTTTACAAATGACTTCTATAAAATGATTTTTTCTTAGGAGCTTCCTTCATTTTCCAACGTCAGAAAAAACAAAACTCTCCTACATTATTTTAAACGTTCCAGCTTTCCAGGCTTCCGCACTCGCTCCATTCCTAACGGAACGCCTGCGGCGGCCTTCCAATCTGGGCTAGGCTTAATTCTAAGAGATTTGAAAAAATAAAAATAATAATTAAGAAATGATTTCTTTTGCCCAAGAAAAAGCATCATCAAAAGAATTAAAATGCCCTTCTTGTAAACCTGTATTCGACATTCTGTTATGAACAGCCGCTTGACGTGAAATAAAAGCTTTTTCAGGTTCTACAAATCCAACACATACACAGCCATTTTTAAAAATTTCAACATGAAGTTTTATTAATTCCGAACTAACTTCTGTGGGAACAATTTCAAGTTTAGAAATATCTGCAATATAAGCCCACTTTTTTCCTTTCCATTTTTTTGAAATTTCCAATAATTTTTCTTTAAGCCATATAATTTCTTCTACGTTTGTAACACCGTCAGCACCAGACTTAATAATTAAATCATCTTCAAAAACTTCAATTTTTTGTACACCTTTACAATATCTCATAATTCAACCTCACAAAACATATTGTAAACTTTTGAAACATTATAA
>JAGARY010000219.1 GCA_017622055.1 Treponema sp.
AAGAAAAATGGCAGAAATCGTTTGGGCGATGCTCAGCGATAAACAAGATTTTGATTCAAGTAAAATGATGGGAAAATACAAACCTATGAATTTAGTTGATCAAGCTTTAGCTGCCATAAATCAATAAATTAAGAAAGTCGACTTGTTCGTTGACTTTTTATGGGAGCTTTTTATGATAAAAAAAACATTCTTATTCCTATGTATTTTTTCTTCTATTTTTTTTATTTCTTGTGGCACAAAAAAAGACAACACAGAAGTTAAATTCAAAATTAATAATAATGAAAATTTTGATTTAGAAAACTTTGTTATTTTCTTAAGTGAAGACATATCTATTAAAACAGATTCTACAACTGTGGAAGCAAATTCGTCAAAAAACATTTCATTAAACATGGAATTTGCAGCAAAAAAAGATGGAAGTTATACTATTGAGTATGTAGCAAATGGAACATCTGTAAGCGAAAGCCGTGGTTATTACACAAATGGAGCTCCTTTAGAAAATGAAATATCAATTACCATAGAAAATAATTCATTATCGTGGGAGTAATAAAATCAGTCTTTGTAGAAAAAAAATGTCGTTATCATTCTCTGGCTCGCCCGAGTCCAGAGAATCTTTTGCAACAATCTATAAAGAGAATCCTCTATTCCAGAAATTCTGTTCACCCAAATAAAATCATTTTCCTTTTTACATTTTTTGCATTATAATCATTATGATGAAAAATACAAATTTACTTGGCGTAGCAGTTCCCCTTGGGGCTTTATATACAAAAGAAAATCAGATTATTGGAGAATTTCCAGATTTAGTTCCATTTGCAGAATTTTGCAAAAAATCAAATATCAATTTAATTCAATTGCTTCCTGTAAATGACACAGGAACTCAAAGTTCTCCGTATTCGGGGCTTTCGGCCTTTGCTTTGCATCCAATTTACATTCGTTTATCAGATGTGGAAGGATTTGATTCTCTTTGTAGCAACGACAAAAAGTTTTGCAGCGACTACAACAATTTTTCAAAAGCAAACAAATACAAATCTCGCTACAATTACGACGAAATTTTAAATTCAAAGACATATTTTTTACTACAACTTTACAATCAAACAGAAATTGCAAAAACAGAAAAACCAACACCAGAACTTTCCGCTTGGATTAAAAAAAATCCCTGGATAAAAACTTACGCTGTTTATAAAAATCTAAAATACAAATATATGCAAGCCTCTTGGAAATCTTGGAAAAAAGAAGATAAAACTTTAACTCTTGAAGAAATTGAAAAACTTTGGGACAAAAAATCACTAAAAAAAGATCATCTTTTTTACGCTTGGGGTCAATTTGTTGCAGATGAGCAATTTTCAAAAGCAGTAGATTCTGTTCACAATTTGCAAATCAAAATAAAAGGAGATATGCCAATTTTGATGAACGAAGATTCCTGCGACGCTTGGGCTTATCCTCAATTTTTTAATCACAACTTGCGGGCAGGCTCTCCAAGTGACGGCGAAAATCCAAATGGACAAAATTGGGGCTTTCCAACATACAATTGGAAAAATCTTCAAAACGAAAATTATTCCTGGTGGATAAACAGATTAAAAACCGCCAGCAAATACTACGACGCCTACCGTTTAGACCACATTTTAGGATTTTTTAGAATTTGGGCAATTCCAGAAAAAGATTGCAACGCATTAAACGGACATACAGAACCATTTTCTTCTATTAAAAAAGATGAATTATACGAACTTGGTTTTGATGACGACAGAATTCGTTGGCTTTCTAAACCACACATTCCAACTTCTGCAATTGAAGATATCACTTGGAACCGGGAAATTGCCCATAAGATTTTAAAACTTGTAGCAAATCAAATTGGCAAAGAAGAACTTTGGCTTTTTTCAGATAAAATTAAAGGTTCAACAGAACTTGTAAATCTTGATTTAAGTGATTTTGTTGATAAACCTGCCGAAGAAAAAATCCAAAATATTCTTGTAAATTATTGGTCAAACATCACTTTGTTGGAAGTTTCAAAAAATAAATTTGTTCCATTGTGGACATATCAAAAATCAACTTCTTGGGAAACTCTAAATCAAAAAGAAAAAGAAGATTTAGAAAAACTTTTTGAAAAATTAAACACAAAAAATGAAAAACTTTGGCAAAAACAAGCTTCACAAATTTTTACTGCCCTTACTTCAAATGTAAAAATGATTCCTTGCGGGGAAGATTTGGGAGTTGGAATTGACTGCGTGCCAGAAACAATGAAAAATCACGATATTTTAGGTTTACGAGTTGTTCGCTGGTGCAGATATTGGGAAAAAGAAAATCAACCTTTTGTAGCGTTTAAAGATTACGAAAAACTTTCTGTTGTAACAACTTCTGTTCACGACTCTTCAACTTTGCGCCAATGGTGGGATGATGAAAAAGAAAGCGTTTTGGCATTTTTAAAAGAAAATCCACAAGTTGCGGATCTAAAAAACAAAAATGAAATAATTGATAAAAAAATTGATGAAAAATCAGACAAAAAAACTTCTCCAGAAGAAGAAGCAAAAATCACTGAAAAACTAAGTGATTTTGCAAAAAAAGATTTTTCACCAGAAATTGCACAAAAAGTTTTACAAGCAGTTTCACAAGCAAATAGCATGTGGTTCATTCCGCCGCTGCAAGATATTTTGTATTTATCTGAAAAATATTATGCAGAAGATTCAAAAGACGAAAGAATCAACATTCCTGGAACTGTAACTCAATTCAACTGGACCTACAGAATGCCAGTTTCTATTGAAGAATTATCAAAAAATAAAGAAATCATTTCAAATATAAAACTATTATCACGAGGTTAAACTATGAATATTTCTTACAACGAATTTCACATTTCAAGAAAAATTAGAAATCTTTGTTCTTTTAATGAGGGACTTTACGCAAGTAGCGGAAACGTTATTTTTGCAAATATGAAAAATGTTCGTGATTTTCAACTTTTATTTAATAATTACATTGAAACTCAAATTAAAGACGAAAATAAAAAAGTTTCGGCAGGTCAATTAAACGCAATGGGCTTAATTGATGAAATTTTGCATCATGTTTGTATGCTTTATCGCCACAATAAAGCCCCAACTTTTATGACAGATTTGCTTGGAGAAATGGAAAAAGAATTTTCAAAAGAAGAAATAGACACTCTTCTTTTAGATTTTATTAAGGAATTTCCACCAGTTGAAGTTTACAAAGAAAAAACAACAGCAGAAGAATATCTTAATCGGGAAGCAATTGAAACTGTAAAAATTGGAAAAGGAACAAGAACAATTACTCGCACAAACCGTGAACAAACTTTAGAAGAATTGATTTTGCTTCATCTTGCAAATGAAAATCCTGCGTTTAAACCTTTTGCAATTTTATTTGACGATTCAGAACTTTCAAAAAATGAACTTTACAATAAAACTTGGGCAACAATTCAAAAATTTGCAAAAACTCAAGAAACTTACGGTCCATTTGACCACGATTTAATCAATTTGCTTAGAGAACCAATGCTTTTTGCTCCAGAAAGTCTAAAAGGTCAACTTGAATACATTGAAAAACATTGGGCTGAATATTTTAAAGATTTAATTGAATGGCTAAAACGCATTTTTGCAGGAATGGACACAATTTCTGAAGAAGAAAAAGCCTCTTGGGCTCCAATTGGCGGGGACGGACCAGATTTACAACCATATTCTTACGAAAATTTAATGAACGAATATGAACGATTCAGTGCCGACAGCGAATGGATGCCAAACGTAATTTTAATGGCAAAAACAGTTTTGGTTTGGCTTGACCAATTAACAAAACAATACGGATACGAAATTTCACGTTTAGATCAAATTCCAGACGCAGAATTAGACAAATTAAAAGAACAAGGTTTTACAGGACTTTGGCTCATTGGACTTTGGGAACGTTCAAAAGCTTCAAAAAGAATTAAACAAATTTGTGGAAATCCAGAGGCTGCGGCTTCGGCATATTCCCTTTACGACTACAACATTGCTTACAACATTGGCGGATGGGACGCTTTAGCAAATCTTCGTCAAAGACTTTGGCAACGAGGAATTAGACTTGCCAGCGACATGGTTCCAAATCACACTGGAATGGACGGAGATTGGGTAATGAATAAACCAGATTTGTTTATTCAAAGAAAAGATTGTCCATTCCCCCACTACACATTCAATGGGGAAAATCTTTCACAAGATCCACGCACAAGCATTTATCTTGAAGATCACTACTACAGTAAAAACGACTGTTCTGTAGTTTTCAAACGTGTTGATAATCAAACTGGAGATGTTCGCTACATCTACCACGGAAACGACGGAACTGGGCTTCCTTGGAATGATACAGCACAAATTGACTTTTTAAATCCAGCAGCACGAGAAGCGGTAATGCAAGAAATTTTACACGTTGCAAAAAACTTCCCAATTATCAGATTTGACGCTGCAATGGTGTTGGCAAAAAAAAGTATTCGCCGACTTTGGTATCCAGAGCCAGGGCACGGTGGTGATATTGCAACTCGTAGCGAAACAGGACTTTCTACTCAACAATTTAACGACGCAATTCCAAATGAATTCTGGCGTGAAGTTGTAGACCGAGTTGCAAAAGAATGTCCAGACACACTTTTACTTGCAGAAGCATTCTGGATGATGGAAGGCTACTTTGTTCGTACTTTAGGAATGCATAGAGTTTACAACAGTGCATTTATGAACATGCTCAAAAAAGAAGAAAATCAAAAATATCGTGAAACTGTAAAAAATACAATTACATTCGATCCACAAGTTTTAAAACGCTATGTAAACTTTATGAACAATCCAGACGAAGAAACTGCAATTGCACAGTTTGGTGATGGAGACAAATATTTTGGTTGTTGTACACTTATGATTACAATGCCAGGGCTTCCAATGTTTGGTCATGGTCAAATTGAAGGATTTACAGAAAAATACGGAATGGAATATACAAAAGCCTACAAAGACGAAAAACCAAGTGATTATTTGGTTTCTCGTCACTACAAAGAAATATTCCCAATTATGAAAAAACGCTATTTGTTCAGTGGCGTAGAAAATTTCTTATTTTATGATTTATGGCAAGACGACTACGTAAACGAAAACGTATTTGCATATTCAAACGGAGCTGGGGACGAAAGAGTTTTAGTTTTCTACAATAACAAATACGACCAAGCCCACGGATGGATTAAACTTTCTGATCCATACGCAGTAAAAACTGGAAACGGCGACGAAATCATTCAAAAAACTCGCACACTTTCGGAAGGATTAAACCTTACAGCCGAAGATGACAAATATTGTATTTTCCAAGAACACAAAAGTCAAAAATGGTTCATCAGAAAATCAAAAGATATTTGCGAACAAGGACTTTTTGTAATGCTCAATGGATTTGAATATCAAATCTTTATGAACATTCAACAAGTTACAGACACAGAAGATAATCGCTATAAAATTTTGTGCGAATTCTTAAATGGTGCTGGTTGTGATGATTTGGAAACAGCACTTCAAGAATTAATTTACAAAGATTTATACAAAACTTTTGTTCCTTACGCAAAATCTGCATTAAAAGCAATTGATGATAGCAAAGTTTTCCAACAGAAAAAGGAAAAGAAAACTCCTGCAAAATTAAAAACTTCTGCTGCAAAAAAAGTAGAAGAAAAATCAGAATCAAAAGTTGTAAAAGAATCAGAAAAATCTGTTGAATTCAAATATGACACAAAATTATTAAAAGCGTCTCTTGCAAAATTACAAGAAGAAGCAATTGAATTCTTTGAAAAATCAAATGATTTTATTCAAGACAAAAAACTAAAAGTTGTAGCAGAAAAACAATTTGCTTTAATTCAAAAACGAATTTTACAAATTGCTAAACTTCACAATGAACAAAAAATCAAAACTCCTACAGATTTGCAAAAAACATTGCTAAAAACAACAGAATCAGAAAAATTCATAAAATTGATGATTCAAAACAACACCGCCCTAGAATCCGAATTAATTATGCTTTCACTTTGTGGTTATTTGGCAGAAAATGGCTTTGCAAACCAATGGAATTTCCAACGAAAATTCAACGAAATTCACGCAGAATTTGAAAAATCCCGTGCCGCTTTGGAAGAATCAAAAACTCCAAGCAACTTTATTCCAACATTGCACACAGATTTAACAAAACTTTTTGTTTTAGCAAAGGTTGCAGATTGTTCAAGTTGCACAAAAGTTTCTACAAACAAAACAAAATATGTTGCTGCACAAAAAGCTTTGGCTTTAACAATTGCAAAAACACTTGTTCAAGAAAAATACGCTAGTATCTTTAGTGGCATCAACAATTTTGACAACATTTGGTGGTTCAACAAAGAAATGACAGACGAAAGTTTGGCACTTTGGGCAACTTTGGCACTACAATTTGCCACAACAAAACAAGTTCCAGAAGTTCTAAAACTTTACAAACTTTTGTGCAACGCAAAACTAAAGGCCGCTTACAAGTGTCAGTTGTTTGTTCAAACTTTTGAAGAAGAAAAAAAGGTAGTTACCAAAAAAAAGAAAAAGTAGGTTTATTTTAAACACTATTTGATACAAAAACTACAATGACGTTGAGACGCTCCCAGTCAAGCGAACTGTAAAAGATGCTATCGAACTTTTAAGGAATTGTGATTTAGGTCAAATGGTTCGCTACGCTGCCAC
>JAGARY010000220.1 GCA_017622055.1 Treponema sp.
CAAGCGTATGACCGAGGCGGCCGGATACAAGGATATCCAAAGCTTTCTTGTCCTACAGAAATTGAAGAATTTTCTGCTGATGTGGAAGTTGGAAAAGGAATTTTTGTTCCTTGTACTCAAATTGTTGTGGGAAATGTTTCTGAAGAAGAAATTAATAATAGAAAAAATAGAGTTCTAATTGTGGCAACTGGCGGAATGTATGGAGATGTTCAAAAAGCTGTTCGTTCTATTATTATTGAAAAAGATGATGTTTTAGCTGATATTTATTTGCTTCGTTTTATTAAACCTTTTGATTTTGATTATTTTTACCAAATTGCAAAAAATTATGATTCAGTTTTGTTTGTGGAAGATGGAATTGTAAAAGGTGGAATTAGCGAAGAAATTTCATTATATTTATCTAAAAAAGATTTTGTTTCTACAAAAATTCTTGGTTTTAATGATGAATTTTATTCTCAGGGAACTAGGGATGAAGTTTGTAAAATGGCAGGAATTGATTCTGAAAGCATTGTAAAAGCGGTGGAATCTCTTTGTAAATAATGTTTACAATAAATCTTTGTGAAAATAAAAAAAAATGAAATCTAATACACTTTGTTTAGGTAAAAAAATTATTGAATCTCCAAGAAAAGCTTTTGTAATGGGAATTGTAAATTCTACTCCCGATTCTTTTTTTGAAAATAGCCGTGGTGGCCTTGATTTAGCATTAAAACTTATTGATGATGGGGCTGATATTCTTGATATTGGTGGAGAATCTACACGACCAGGATTTACAGAAGTTTCTGAAGATGAAGAAATAAGCCGAGTTGTTCCTTTAATTCAAAAAATTAGACAAGTAAATGATAAAATTCCAATTTCTGTTGATACAAGAAAAATGGCTGTTATGAAGGCGGCTTATGAAAATGGTGCAGATGTTTTAAATGATGTTTCTGCTTTGGAGTTTGATTCAAAAATGGCAGGTTTTGTTTCTTCAACTGAACTTTCTGTAATTTTGATGTTTTGGAAGGCTGGGGGATTAAAAGAAGCAAAAAAATATTTAAAACAAAGAGTTTTGTTTGCTAAAAAAAGTGGTATAAAAAAAGAAAAAATCATTTTGGATCCTGGAATTGGTTTTGATAAATCCTTTGAAGAAAATTGCCAATTAATTAAAAATTGTGGGGATTTGGCTTTTGGGGGAATTCCAGTGTTAATGGCACTTTCTAATAAAAGATGCATTGGCTCAATGATTAACGAAAATGAAGATTCTGCAAAACGTGGATATGGAACTGCTTGTGCAAATCTTTTTGCAGTTGAATCTGGAGCAAAAATAATTAGAGTTCATGATGTAAAATCTGCAATTGATTCTTTAAATGTAATGAAATTTTTGAAATAGTGTGGTAGAATTATTGTATTAATTTAGGAAGAGAAATGAACGTTTTTGATAAACTCTTGTATATTTATGACTACATTCGACCTCTTTTAGATATTGGAATTTTGGCTTTTATCTTTTTTAAGGTTTATGAATTTATTTCAAAAACAAATAGTATGCAAATTATAAAAGCTTTGGTTGTTATTGGAGTTTTTTATGTTGTTGCAGTTTTGTTAAAACTTTCTACTCTTTTATGGTTAATTAATATTATTGTTCCAGGTCTTGTTATTGCAATTGTTGTTATCTTTCAACCCGAAATTCGAAAGCTTTTTTTACGATTAGGACAATCAAACTGGAGTAAATTTGGTAGCCGATTGGAAAATACTTCAATCGAAGAAATTTTGGAAGCTGCGGAATGGCTTGCAAAAGAAAAAAGGGGAATGTTAGTTGTTTTTGAAAGACAATCTCAGTTGGAAACTTCTACTTTAGTTAGACTTGATACAATTTTAAATGCAGATATTTCAAAAGAATTATTACAGACAATCTTTGCAACAGATACCCCTTTACATGACGGTGCTTGTTTAGTTAAAGATGGAAAACTTGTAGCAGCAAACTGTTATATCAATTCTTTAAGTGAAGATTACAGTATTAAGCAATCATTTGGTACACGTCATAGAGCTGCTTTGGGACTTTGTGAAGCTTCTGATGCTGTTGCTTTAATTGTTTCTGAAGAAACTGGTGCCATTAGTTTGGCTTATGATTCAAAATTAAATTATGATTTGAAGATTACTGAAATTACAAAAATTTTGGAAAGCATATTAAAAGTTACTGAAGAAGTTAAAAAAGAGGAGAATTAGATTGACAACAACAGAAATGATAATCGAAAAAATAAAAGACAAATGGCATGTAAAAGTTATTTGTCTTGTTATTGCTTTTTTTATTTACATTTTCCATCAAGTTTCTATTGTTGATTCAAAAGTATTTTCAATTCCTTTAAAGGTAAATGAAAATGGGGCAGTTATGTGCATAAACGAATTGCCTGCTTCTGTTAGTGTAAAAATAAAAACAACTACATCAAATATCTCAAAAATCTTAAATTCTGATATAAAAGCTACTGTTGATTTAGATAATATTTATGAAGCAGGAACTTACAAACTTCCTGTGAATATTTCTGTTTCAAATAAATTAATGGAATACAGTATTTTGGAAATTACAATGAAACCTGAAGTTGTTGAAGTAAAAGTAGATAAAAAAGCTGTAAAATACGTTCCATTAGAACCAAATGTTGTTGGCGAAGTGGCCCACGGGTATCAAATTACAAAAATTGAATTGGATCCATCTTTTTTGGAAGTTAGAGGCCCTGAAATTGCGTTAGAAAATCTTGAAACAATTCAAACTACAAGTATAAATGTTTCAAATGCAAAAAATAGTTTTTCAACAGAAGTTGACTTTTTTCAACTTGATAAAAGATACACAATTAACAATAAAGGAAAAATTAAAGCTACAGTTTCTATAGAAGCTCTTCCTTATGAAACTTCGTTTAATGATATAAAAGTTGTTTCACAAAATCTACAAGATAATTTGCAGTTAGATACAAAACTTGGAACTGTAAATCTTGTATTAGCTGGAAAAATGCCTGTTTTGGAAAAATACAAATTAAAAGATAATTTTGTTTACGTTGATTTTTCAAGTATAAAAGAACCCGGAACTTACGAACTTCCTATTTTAACAAGAAAAATTTCTGATATTCAGGTTTCTGATATTTCTAGAAAAACTGTTTCTGTTGCTTTGTCGGAAGTTTTGGTTGAAGAAGAAGTTGTAACAGAATCTTTGGTGGAAAGTGATTAGTATGATTTGTGGAATTGGCACTGATATAGCAAAAGTTTCTCGATTTAAAAAATGGATAGACAATCCAGAAATGATTAATCACTTTTTTAATGAAAAAGAGGTAAAAGAATCTGGATGTGAAAGTGCATTATGTCAGCATTATGCAGCAAGATTTGCAGCAAAAGAAGCCTTTTCTAAAGCTTTGGGAACTGGACTTTCTGGTTTTTCTTTAAAAGATATTTATATAATAAACGATGAAAAAGGAAAACCAACTCTGATTGCAGAAAATAAAGCTGCAGAAATTGTAAAAGAAAAATTTGGTAAATGTTCTATTCATGTTTCATTAAGTCATGAAAAGGAATATGCTATTGCTTTTGTAATTATTGAAAGTTAAAATATAAAAAGTAAAAAGGTTTAAATTGAAATAAAAGAGGGAATTTTATGCCTGTTGCAAAAAAAGAAGAAAAAAAATTATCAATTTCTTATTGGTCAAAAGAGCAAATGAATTGTCCAATTTGCAAAAAAAAGTTTGATAGAGAAATTATGCGCAGTGGAAATGGTCGTATGATTGCTGGACCATTAACTCCAGAACTTCACAGACAATTTGAACCTTCAGCTAAATTTGGTAGAGTTTATCCTTTAATTTATGAAATTGGTTGTTGCCCTCATTGTTATTCTGCATTTTTTTGGAATGATTTTAAAGAAAAATTTTCAAATGATTTGGCAGATAGATTGTATGAAAGTGCAATGGAACGAAAAGAAAAGTGTAATGTTATTTTCCCTTATTTCAATTTAAAAAAAGAAAGAACTTTGTTTGACGGAACTGCCATGTATTATTTAGCCCTTATGACTTATGATATGTGTCCTCCTGAATTTATTCCTACATTAAAAAAAGCTATGATTTGTTTGCGTTTAGCTTGGTTGTGTAATGATATTAATTTGCAGTGTCATGGTTATAATTATGATACTGTTTCTCAAATGTTTTATAGAAAAGCCTTGTTCTTTTATCAACAAGCGATTATAAACGAAACAAACAGAACTGAAAAAAGTTCTGCGTTGGCAAATATGGGTCCAGATATGGATAAAAACTACGGTTGGGACGGTGTAATTTATCTTTGTGGACTTTTGGAATATAAATATGGTCAGCAAGAAGATATTCAACTTAGATTAAAAAAATTAAATGAATCTAAAGTTGCAATTGCGAGAATTTTTGGTCTTGGGAAATCTTCAAAAAGTAAACCTGGACCTTTGTTGGAACACGCTCGCGAATTATATGACAATATTTCTAAACTTGTTGCAGATGATGAATTTTAATTTTGAGTTTTAGTTTATGCGAAATATTTTATTAACAATTTCTTATGATGGCACAGACTTTTGTGGATGGCAACGTCAGGAAAAACACGGAAAAGAATCTGAACGAACTGTTCAAGGTGAAATTGAAAAAGTTTTACACAAAATTCATAAACAAAAAGTAGATTTACATGGTTCTGGTCGCACAGATAGTGGAGTTCACGCCTTTGGACAAGCAGCAAATTTTTTTTCACCAATAGATTCAATTCCTGCAAAAAATTACATAAAAGCATTAAATACTTTTTTGCCACAGGATATTAGAATTTTAGATGCAAAAGAAGTTGATCAAGATTTTGATTCAAGATTTAGTGCAACAAGCAGAATTTATCGCTATTTTATTTCTTTTGATGAAGCAATTCCTGCTAATAATTCAAGATTTGTTTGGCATGTAAAAAATTATAAACCAAATTTAGAACGATTAAATAATTTTTGTAGTTGTCTTAAAGGTGAAATTGATTGTGCTTCTTTTGCTGCCAGTGGAGATGAAAGTGTTTCTACAAACAGATATATTGATAATGCAGAATTTTTTATTCAAAAAGATATTTTTGGAAATGATTTGTTAGTTTTTCAAATTGAAGCCAACGCTTTTTTGTGGAAAATGGTTCGCACATTAACAGGCACTTTAATAAATTTAGACAAATTTGACGCCCCACAATATTCAATGGAAAAAATCCTTATTGCCAAAGACAGAACAAAAGCTGGTGTGACAGCACCTCCAACAGGACTTTTTTTGTATAAAATTTGTTTTGATGGAATTAGAAGACACGTGTAAGATAATTAAGAATTAAGAATTAAGAATTAAGAGTTATGAGTTATGAATGAATAATTAAGAGTGAAGGGTGTTTGTTAGTAGCGGAGCGGTGGGGGAAGATAGATAGATAG
>JAGARY010000221.1 GCA_017622055.1 Treponema sp.
CATAGAACAAGCTGCTGGAATAATACATACATATACTAAACTTTCAAAACTTGATGAAACTATAGCTGAACCATTGGCAGTGATTATTGAACCTTGTTTAACTACAATAGCTACTGCTTGTACCTTAGAAAACGAAAAAATTAAATTAAACCAAGAAAATCAGCCTGTAGACTTTAGAACATTACTACATACTGGTTGTGCCTTGATTGAATATGGAAACTTTACCAACAATTCAGATTATTCAGCTTGTGGTTATTTAATTCTAAATACTGTTTTGGCTGAAAATACTGATTCTTTCTCTACAGCTCAAACCATGGGTGAAATTTATCCTATTTTGAACTCAGAAAATACTTTTTATCCCCATATAGATATTATTGCTAACGCTTCCACATCTAAAACAGGAAAACCTGTTTGGGCATGGACTGTTTCTGAATCCATTAAATATTCTGTTGGAGCAGATAATAATCTTACTTTGTCTATTGATTTCCCTGTTGGAAGTGACCAATATATTATCATCAATGGAATCGAAAGTTTCCGACGTATCGATATTTACGATATGGCATTCCGTACAGACCCAAGATTTGAAACTTATAGTTCATCTGGATATGTTTATAATAATTCCCTTAAGACTTTATTCTTAAAATCACAACAGCGTTCTTCCATAGAAAACATAAAACTGTACTATGACAATCCTGCTCCTGCAGCAACCACTACAACTACACCTAATCCTGTTCCTGCTCCTACAGACGAAAATACAGATTCGGCTTCTCCTACAGATTCCACCACAACCACTAACCAAGATTAGGCGATGAATATAGTACTTTTTTCACCAGAAGAAATTAGTGAGCCACTTTGCATAAAAGACTCAAGGGCAACCCATATATTACAAATTTTACACAAAAAAACAGGGGATACCTTTGAAGCTGGAATAATTAACGGCAAAGCAGGACTTGCTACCATAAAATCCATAACCGAAAAAGATATTTCTTTTGAATTTGAATCAAATTCAGAAGGCAAACCACTTTATCCTTTAACTATGATTATTGGTTTTCCTCGTCCAATTCAACTAAAACGATTATTAAGAGATGTTGCAAGTTTAGGAGTTTGTGCAGTTCACCTAACCGCAACTGAGCTAGGTGAAAAATCTTATTTAAAATCAACCTTATCTCAACACGAAAATGCTTATTCTATGCTAAAAGATGGCTCAATACAAGCAAAAAGCAGCCATGTGCCTCAACTTTACATTCATTCTTCCTTAAAAGAATGTCTTGGTTTTTTTTCTGAAAACCAAAAATCTTTGCGTATTGCCCTTGATAATGTAAAACCAGAATGTCACTTGTTGAAATTACCAGAATTTGACCAAGACTGTAAAAATAAGTTACTTTCTTTAGGAGTACTGGCTGCGATTGGTAGCGAAAGAGGGTGGACAGACAAAGAACGAAACCTTTTAATCGATTCTGGTTTTACTCTTTGTGGAATGGGACAGAGAATTTTGCGAACAGAAACAGCTTC
>JAGARY010000222.1 GCA_017622055.1 Treponema sp.
AAAAAGTCCTTCGCTTGGTTCTGCTTTGTCTGTTACAATTGAAGAAACGGCAAAAATTGCAAGATTTGATTTTTCATCTAAATCTGTTTTCTTGTATGCATCAAGAAGAACGCTATTATTATTTTGGAAATCTGCATCTACACAGGCTGGAAGAATGTTTCTACATCCATCAAGAATTTTTAAAGATACATTTTTATTAGAAAGATTTGTTATTACCGATTTTCGAACTAAGCCATATTTTGCAGATGAAGTCCATCCATAGCGGAATGATAAATTCAATTCGTTGTTGATTTCTTCAAACCAAATTTCTGTTCCTGCTGTATTTTTGTAAATATTTCTAGTTAAGTTTTTTTCTAATGATTTTCTAATTGCAGGACTGGCCGATAAAGAAGAAAATGGCTCCCACAAAATTGGTTCTTCTTTTTCAATTAAAATTGATGTGTATGCTCCTGTGTAAGATTTTGCATCAGAAACTTTATCTGCTGTGTAATATGGGAAAATTGCATGATCACAATCAATTCGCCCAGCAGTAATTCCGCCCTGGGCCCAACAAAAGTTCCATATATCAGAGGAACTTGTGATTGTCATAAAAAAGTCTTCCATGCAATCATAATTTTCAATTTTGTAGAATTGTCCTTTTTCTCCTTTTAGTTCAGAAAAATATCCTGTTACATTTTTCATAAAAAATCTCCTGTGTAAATCAATGCTTTTGTAGCCCAGCTAAAGCTGGTCAAACCTTTCTTTCGATAAACCTAAAACAATGCTGGAGCGCATTGTTTTTTAACGGTTTTTCGATGTTAGGTATGTGTAAGGCCGCTGGCGGCCGGTGTTAAATAGAAAACCGTTAAAAAAAAAGCACCGCTTTTTTTAGGTTATCCTTTCTTTAAGGACAACATCGTTGTCCTAGTAAGGCCGCTGGCGGCCGGTAAAATCTTGTTGTTGCCTACAAACTAAAGGAAACTTTCAGAGAAATCAATATTCATTTTTTAAAAATCCACCAAAAACCGAAAAAACTACACCATTCTGAAAATAATCAAACTTTCCAGAGTGGGTAAGTGGAGCTATACTCCAAAATGTAAAGCGAGGTATGTCATGAAACAAAAAAACAATGAACTTACTCCGTTAGCAAAAAAAAGCTTTTGGGTAAGATTGCGGGAAGAAAAATATCTTCAAGTTATGGCTCTTCTTGGAATTGCGTGGATGTTGATTTTTAATTACATTCCAATGTACGGAATTTTAATTGCATTTAAGAAAAACTTTTTTGTAACAACTCCTTTGTTTAGCAAAAAGTTTTTTTCAACACCATGGGCAGCAGACGGCGGATTCCAACATTTTATAGCTTTTTTCAAAGATGAAGAATTTGTAAATGTTATGGTAAACACTTTGGGAATTAGTATTCTCAAACTGATTTTCAATTTTACACTCCCAATTATTTTTGCACTCCTTTTAAACGAAGTAAAAAATATGAGATTTAAAAAAGTCATTCAAACTATCACATATATGCCACACTTCTTGTCATGGGTAGTTCTTGGAGGAATCCTTACTACATGGCTTGGTGATGGTGGATTGTTTAATGAACTTTTGATTAAGTTTGGAATTATTGATAAAAGTATTTCTTTCTTAGCTTATCCAAAATATTTCTGGGCAATTACAGTAATTTCAGATTTATGGAAAGAATTAGGTTGGTCTGCAATCATTTATCTTGCTGCAATTTCTGGTATTGATCAAGAAATGTATGAAGCGGCAAAAGTTGATGGTGCAAGTAGATGGAAACAAATATGGACAATTACACTTCCTTCTATTGCTCCAACAATTACAATTATGTTTATTTTGGCTGTTGGTGGACTTTTGAATACAAACTTTGACCAAATTCTTGTTCTTAATAATCCTTTGAATGCACCAAGAAGTAATGTACTTGATATCTACGTTTACCAAACTGCTATGCGTGGAATGAGATATTCTTATGCTTCTGCAATTGGTTTGTTTAAGTCGGTAATTGCTTTTATCTTGTTGTTTATTACAAACAAAATAACAACAAAACTCAACGATACTGCATTGTTCTAGGAAAAAAACAGAAGTTAAAAAGAAGATTTCTTTATGGAGGAAAAAATGGCAAGTTCAAAATTAAATAGAATTACAGTGGGCGATATAATGATTGGAATTTTAATGCTTGTAATCTGTTTTGTATCATTATATCCAGTTTGGTATACAGTTGTTATTTCTTTTAATGATTCAGGTGATGCTTTACGTGGCGGAATCTATTGGTGGCCAAGAAAGTTTAGTCTTGAAAGTTATAAAACTGTGTTCCAAGATACAACAATTATTCGTGCTTTTGCTGTTACTGTTTTGCGTACACTAATAGGAACTGTTACAAGTGTATTTTTTACAGCAATGGTTGGATATGCATTATCTAAAAAGCACATTATGGGAAATAAATTTTATACAATCTTAGGAACAATCACAATGTTCTTTGGTGGAGGATTGATCCCTTACTTTATTACATTGAAAAACCTTGGTTTGTATAACAATTTCCTTGTATATATTATTCCTAGTTTATTCAATTTCTATAACATGATTATTTTTAGATCATTCTTTAATGAATTACCAGCTGGATTGGAAGAATCTGCAAGATTGGATGGAGCAAATGATTTAATGATTTTTATAAGAATAGTAATTCCATTGTCTGCTCCTGTAATTGCAAAAATCGCTTTGTTTAATGGGGTTGGACATTGGAACGACTATTTTACAGGTGTTATGTACATTAATGATGCAGAACTTCAACCAATTCAAACTTATCTTTTCCGCATAATTGCTAGTGCGTCGGCATCAAAAACTGTAGTTGCAATGCCTGCGGGAGTAACTGCACAACAAGTTAGTTCACAATCGGTGCGTCTTGCAACAATGGTTGTAACAACATTCCCAATTATGTGTGTATATCCTTTCTTACAAAAATATTTTGTAAAAGGAATGTTAATTGGCTCAATAAAAGGGTAGTTGAGGTTTTACCCTTTTTATATAAAATAAATAGTGAGGAAATGAAAATGAAAAAAATCAAAGTGGTAGCATTAGGATTAGCTATGGCTGTTGCAATGACTTTTGTAGGTTGCAACAAAAACAAAGAAGTTGTTTCAAGTGGAAATGTTTCTGCTGATCAACCTGGATGGAAAGCAAATGCTGAAAATCCTGTAAAATTTGATTGGTACATTAACTTTAGTTGGTTTGCTAGACATTGGGGAGATTCAAAAGTTTCTAAGTACATTACAGAAAAAACAGGTGTTGATGTAAACTTTATTGTTCCTGCCGGAAACGAAGCAGAAAAATTGAATGCAATGATTGCTGGTGATGCACTTCCAGATTTAATCACATTAGGATGGTGGGAAGGTCAAATTCCAATGATGATTGATGCAGGTCTTTTGTATTCTTTAGACGAAC
>JAGARY010000223.1 GCA_017622055.1 Treponema sp.
ATAAAAAATCATAAAATTCAAAAAAAATATGTTTCTGTAGTTCAAAATAAATTATTACATCAAGAAGAATGGATTGATTACATAGAAAAAAAATCAGACAAAGATAATTCTAAATTTCACAAAGTGGAAGTTTCAAAACTAAAAGAAAATGATGAACAAAAAAAATGCATTACAAAAATCACACCTGTGAAATATGGAAAATATAAAAATATAGATATTACTTTTGTTGAAATAGAAATTAAAACAGGTCGAATGCATCAAATTAGAGCCCAAGCATCTTTACATAATCACCCACTTTTAGGTGATACTGCATACGGCGGCCTAAAAATAGAAGATTTTTCCCAAGACTTTTTTTTACACGCAAAAGAATTAATTTTTCCAAGTGAAAATCCTATAAATCTTCCTAATACAGTAAATGCAACTTTACCCAAACCTTTTATAGAATTTACAAACAATTTTTTTGATTAATTTTTGTAAAAAATTAGCATTTTGTCAAATTTTGAAGTATAATATTTAACATGGAATTTTCTTTATCAAAACTTATCAGCAGTTTTAATCACATTACAGTTTATGCTCTAGTTGGTGAAAGTGGAACCGGAAAAAGCTTTCGTTCAAGATTACTTGCAGAAGAATACGGAATTAATGCAATTATTGATGACGGACTTTTAATTCAAGATGAAAAAATCCTTGCGGGACGTTCTGCAAAACGTGAAAAAACATACATGGGAGCAGTTCGTGTTGCACTTTTTGATGATAAAGAACACAGAGATGATGTGGCAAAAGTTTTAAGAAAATCTCATATAAAAAAGATTTTGTTGCTTGGAACTTCAGAAAAAATGGTTTCTAAAATTGCAATGAGATTACAACTTCCACAGCCTTCAAAAATCATAAGAATTGAAGATATTGCCACAAAAGAAGAAATTGAAAAAGCTGTAAAATCTAGACAAGTTGAAGGAAAACACGTAATTCCAGTTCCTTCAATTGAAGTAAAAAAGAATTATCCACAAATATTTTCAACTTCTATGCGAGACTTTTTTAATAAAAAACGGCTTCTAAAAAAAGGAAAAGGTGGCAAAATGATTGAAAAATCAATTGTTGAACCAGAGTTTTCTAAAAAAGGTCGTGTAGAAATTTCTGAAGCTGCCCTAACCCAAATGGTTATGCACTGTGTAAATGAAAGTTCCCCAGATGTTACAATTAAAAAGATTGTAATTAAAACTAATACTAGAGGCTACAGATTGATTGTTACTGTTGATGTGCCATTTGGAACTCAATTAACAGGAAAAATCCATAAACTTCAGCAATACATAATTGATAAAATTGAAACTTACACCGGCATCTTAATTGAAGAAGTTAGCATCAGTATTGATAAAATTGTAAAAACAGAAAATAAAATGTAAACTCCACAGAAAAAATAACTTAAATGGCAAAGTGCA
Source organism: Treponema sp. (assembly GCA_017622055.1). GTDB lineage: Bacteria > Spirochaetota > Spirochaetia > Treponematales > Treponemataceae > Treponema_D. The sequence continues at coordinate 1,437 of JAGARY010000223.1, forward strand.
GTTTATTTTTCTGAAGATTTCTTTTTTGATTTTTCAGGTTTCTTTTTTATTTGAATTCCAAAAGATGACAAAACAGATTTTACGGCAAATTCTAACTCTTTTCTTTGTGGATTCATTGGCAAAACAAAGTTGCGACATTCTGTCCAAGTTTTTGCGTATAATTCAGAAAATGAAGATTTTGTTTGAGCTTCTTTTTTCCAGTCTGTTAATGTGCAAACAAAATCGTAAATCAAATAATACAATTTTTTTCCAAGTCTAACAGATGGATCAGATTTGTGAAGTTCATCAAGTTTTTTTAGATTTTCCATGTATTGTTTTTCGATTTTTTTATTATCAAAAATCATACTGGCAGCAGCAGGTTGCAAATACATAAATAAATCTAAATCAATTGCTTCTTTTATAATGTCAAAAGAATGGCCGCCGTTAATAATTTTCATCATTTCTTCTGTTAAACGTGAAGGAGAAACTTGAGACAACAAATTTGCACTTTGTCTTATTTTTCTGCGAAGCAAAAACGACATTTGTGCATGGGTTGTTGCAGAATATTTTACAGCACGAAGCATTCTAACAGGATCTTCAATAAAAATGTGATCTAAAGGAATTACGGGGCGTAAAACATGTTTTTTAATATCACGCATTCCACCAACGTAATCAATTACTTGCTTTTGAATTGGATCATAATACAAAGCGTTAATTGTAAAATCCCGACGCTGAACATCTTCATCAATTGTTCCAAAACTATTTCCTACAGAACCTTCGCAAATTGAGCGGAATGTACTAACTTCAAAAATTTTAGTTCCAAAAACAACGTGAACTAATCTAAAACGTCGTCCGATTATACGAGAATTTCTGAATATTTTTTTAATTTTTGATGGAGTTGCATCTGTTACAATATCAAAATCTTTTGGAGTGTTTCCAATAATTAAATCTCTTACAGCACCACCTACAATATAAGCCGTAAATCCAGAATCTCTTAATCTGTTCACAATCTGCAATGCATCTGGATCAATTTTATTGTTTGGTATTAAGTGCTCTTCCTGAGTATAGATAACAGCTTTCTTTATAAAGTCTCCATTCTTATCTGTACCGTATCGAATTAACACAATGACAAATATTAATCTTTATAGCATTATTTATCAAGTTGTTTTGAGAAGATTTTTTTGATAAAATAAAAGTATGGAAACACATATTGTAAAAACAGAAAAAACTGTATTTGGCGGAAATACAATTGCAAAAATTAATGGAAAAGCAGTTTTTATTCCATATTCAATGCCAGAAGAAACTTTAGAAATTAGAATTACCCAGCAAAAAAATGATTATGATATTGCAGAAATTGTAAATATTATTACACCTTCGCCAAACAGAATAAAACCTTCTTGCCAATATTTTGGACTTTGTGGCGGATGTAATTTAATGCACATAAATCCAAATTATCAAAGAGAACTAAAAGTTCAAATGATAAAAGACATTTTTGCACAAAATCAAATTCAATTTGAAAAAGATTTTCAAATTAACACAATTTTTGGCCCAGATTTTAATTACAGAGCAAGATTTCAGTTTACAGATGGTGGACTTTCTGAAAAAAGCGGACACAAAATCATTCAGATTTCTGAATGCAAATGTGCAGAATCTCCAATAAATGAATATTTACAAAATACAAAGCCAGAAAATAGACCACAAGGACGAGTTCATTATTTTGGAAGTCAAAAAGTTCAAGGAGAAAATCAAATTTTTATAGCTGAAAGTGCTAAAAAAGTACAAAATAATATACATATTAAGAAAAATTCTAAAAAAGAATTAAAAATAAAAAAGAATAATTACTTTGCAGGAACAATTTTATCTGCAGAAAACACTGCTTCTGTAAAAATAAAAGATAAAATTCTAAAATTTGATGTGCGAGGATTTTTTCAGTCAAATCTTTTTGTTTTTGAAAAAGTAATTGATTTAATTTGCACAGATTTATCTGGGAAAAATGTTTTAGACATGTATTCTGGCTGTGGTTCAATTTCGGCATTTTTGGCAGACAACTTTGAACACGTAACATTAGTTGAACACAACCGAGACGCATTAGTTTTTGCAGAACAAAATATGGCAAATACAAATCACACAAGTTATGGATTAAGCGGTGCAAACTGGGTAAAAACTTGTGCTCAATTTTGTGGCACTTTTGATGCAATTGTAATTGACCCTCCACGTTCTGGGATGGAAAATGAAGTTTGCGATTATTTATGTAAATCAAAAACTCCAGTAATAAAATCACTTTCTTGCGATATTGCAACTCACATTAGAGACTTAAAAAAACTAATTAAAGCTGGCTACTCTATTGAATCTTTCTATTTATTAGATTTTTACCCAAATACAAGCCATATAGAAAGTCTTGCAGTTTTAAAATATAATAAATAAAAATGAAAGTTTTTGAATTGCGTTTAAAAAACATTTTGATTTTTCTCTTTTTGATTTTTTCAACTCCACTTTTTTCACAAGAAAATGAATCACAAATCAAATCAATTAACCTTTCAAATGGAACCGAAGAAATAAAACTTTCAAATCAAAACATTTCTTGGTCAAAAGTAATTCCTGGAAAATTCATTTGCCAGCCACAAAAAACTTCTTTTGGTTTTGTTTCCATAACAGACGCAAAAACAATTACAGCAATTACAAACGAAGGAAAACTTTATTACGAAAACACAATTCCTCGATTATCAAATCCAAAACTTTCAAACTTAAACTATGATTTTTTATTACTTTCAAGCAACAACAATTTTATTCATTTAATTAATCCTTCTGGAAAAATTCTTTGGACAAAGGAACTTGATGGAAAAATCATTTCCCAAGCCGTTTCTGGGGAAGACGGAAGATTTTTTGTATTAACTAAAGCTTCTGTTTTTTGCTTTGGAATGAACGGAATTTGTAAATGGCAAATAAATCATTCATTAAATTTTTCTGCAAATAATACAAACTTTGAAAATCAAAAAATATATAAATTTTCAGATGGTTCAATTGCCATTTCAGACAACAAATCAATTTTAAGACTTTCACCTTTTGGAAAAATCTTAGAAACAAAACAATTTTCAGAAAACTCATCAAATATTTTTCAAGTTTCCCAAGGAAAAGACGGCATAATAATTACAAATGGAACAAAATCAACATTTTTTGGTATTCATAAAGATAAGATTTTTGAAAAATGGACAACAGAATTTTCACTTCAAATAGAAATAATTTGCAACGAAAAAAATAATACAATTGCAGCCTTTTCAAAAAACAAAACATCAATAAATATTTATTTATTAAACACAGAAACTGGGAAAATTTGTAAAGAAATAGAAATAATTAATTCAAATTTTGAAAATTTACAAAAAGTTGAATACACAGATTTTGGATTATTCCTTTTTACAAACAAAAAAGCAATTTATTTTACAGAAGAAGGAAAAATCCTTTGGAACGGGAACTTCCCCACTTCAAAAAAATCAAATCTATTTAACTACATTTTTTTAACAGAAAATAATTATTTAGTATTTTGTAAAAAAGATTGGTCCATTGACGCATACAGAATTTATCAAACTTTTGAAACAAAAGAAGATTCTAAACAAAAAAAAGATGATAAAAAATCATACGAATCATTTTATTCGCAAAATACAGAAGCTTTTGATTACATTTATACTTCAAAATTAGACAGTTTGATTACATCAGACCAAACAAACACTCTACTTTCAAAAGGATTTTACGAAACAAAAGAACAAGATATCGTTTCTAAATTATTAGAAACAACAAATATATATTTAATAAAAATTAAAACTTCAAATTTTGGAACAAGACAATCAAAATCAGTTTTTGAAAGCGACTCAAAAGGATTTAACAAAGCCTTAAGATTACCTTCACTTTTAGGAACAAACACATTCCAAGATTTTACATCCACAATGATAAAAAAAGAAAAAAGCACATCAACAATTTCAATTTTATTAAACGGAATAAAAGAAAACGGATATGATCCAAATTACGAAATTTTAAAAGCATTAGAAGTTTTTTCTGAAAATTCAAAAATAAAAAATAAAACATTAATTAAAGCAGTCTGCGATTCCACCTATTCAATTTGCAATTTTATGGGTGACAATGCATTTTTATTATAC
>JAGARY010000020.1 GCA_017622055.1 Treponema sp.
CCCACAGTACCTGCTCGGATTGTCCGTCCGTCCCGGTCTTTTGCACCTGACTGAACTTCTACTTTTACCCAGTTGCTGTTTATACCGTCTATGTTTTCTGCTTTTCCCAGTTCAAGGATTTTTACTTTTGTGCCAGCGGACATTACTGTTAGAACCTCTGATGTTGTGGCTTCGCCAGAGCGGAGTTTGAGGTTTTCGGAAACTGTCATTGTTTTGTTTGGGACGACGTTGGTTGAAGGAGTTGCTTTTGCAGTTTGAACTGTAACGGCTTTTTTGCTTCCATCGTAGTCGCATGAACCGTCGGCATGGCGAGGCCAGGTGACTTTGTAAAGATCGCATTTATTAGTTGTAATAAGATTTTCTACTTGTTTGTAGGTTTCATCCGAGACCTTACAAAAACTATAAAAAAAATGTTTAGAATCCTCTTGATTAAAATAAATATTTAAATAATCACCTTCAAATACAAAAATAAATATAAAATTATTAAATTCGCGAACTGGATTCCAGTTTATTGGACAAATAGAATCTGTTTGTTTATTAAAATCAGTATATTCTGAGCCTGAAAAAATAATTTTATTATTTTTAATTTCTAAATCATATATTATAAAAACATGATCTTTTCCTATTATTATTCTTTTCTGATTTTGTGAACTTGAATAATATACTTTTATTTCATCCATTGTAAAAATTGATTCCCAATTTATTATTCTATCTCCATCCATGTCTGAAACAGAAAAATCTTTGTAAACATCAGAATAATTATGAATTGTATCTTTGTTTTGTGATTTTAGAACATTCAATAAAAAGGGATATATGTATTTCTCATTATCAAATTTTTTTACAATATTTGAGAAATCATTTTGTGGAAACACTGCAAATAAAAATAATAAATAATATAACAAAAATAGAATTTTCTTTTTCATGCTATTTCCTTCTTATAACATTGTCTTTTCGATTAATATCATTATGAAAAAATGGATTATTTAATTCTTTTAATATATAAGTTGATTTTCCCCATATACAATCATCTCCAGTTCTTGTAACTAGATTATGAATATCGTTATCTATATAACAAAATTATTTAAATGTCACGTTCTTGTCAAAAATGTCACTTCGTTATGTCACCTTGTCACTTCCATTTTCATGTTTGAGATTCTTTCCCCCCGTGCCCCCAAGAGCGGCTGGCGCCTTATTTTTTTATTATCAAATAATGCATAGATAAAGGTGTCACCTCCAAGTAATTTTCGCCGTAAATCGTAGCAATCAATTCACTCGTCATTGCGAGAGCAACACGGCAATCCATTTTATCCGTCATTGCGAGCGTAGCGAAACAATCCAGTGCATGCACATTTCCTTCTCTGGATTGCTTCGTCGCTTCGCTTCTCGCAATGACTCACTCATTTATAATTATTCCTATTGCTTTTGTCTTATCATAGGCTTTTTTAAAACTTAGCAAAATTAAACTTGGAAGCAAAACAACACCCATCTTAAGTCCGACTCTCCCCCCACGGATTTTCCAAGCTTTTTTAAGTTCATCCCACATTTCAAAAATCATGGGAATAAAAGTTAAAAACAAAAAAATTGTGGTTGTAAAAAGATTTGGGCCTCTAAAAATAAAATCAATTGCAGATTTTATTTGCAAAGTAGAAAAAATTGTAAAAAAAAGTCCTGTAAAAAACATAACAACAAAATATTTACAAAACATTACCGCAATTGATTTATTCAAAAAAGTCACTTTTAAAGATTCAAAAAGCCCCAACTGCAAATTACTAATAAAACTAAAAAGATAAAACAAAATTGCGTAATAAAAAATGGGAATTAAATATTTTAAAATGCTCTTTAATTTTTCAAAAAACATATTCTAACCTTTTTTTTACCAAATTAAATCTTCTATTTTTGAATAATTGCAAATTGGATTTTTTAAATTCCACTGTTCCAAATCTTGCAATAGGCCATCTTTTGTAGTTCCGTCAAAAACAATTTTTCCTTTATGTAAAACAATCATTTTATCTGCAAAAGCCAAACATTTTTCCAATTCATGGCTCAAAATGATTATTGTTTTTCCTTCGTTTTTAAGTTGTTCAATTAATTTGTTCAAAGATTTTATGCTCAAAAAATCGAGATTTGCGTAAGGCTCATCTAAAACTAAAATTGGAAAATCCAAAGCCAACATACAAGCAATTGCAAGACGACGTTTTTCGCCACCAGACAAAAATCGGCAATTGTAAGAAGATTTTTCAAAAAGCCCAACTTTTTCTAATGCATCTTCTGTTTTTTTGTTGATTTCTTCTTTTTTAAGTTTTTGATTTTTTAGCCCAAAGGCAACATCATCTTTTACAGTGTCCCCAAGAATTTGCGTTTCTGCTTCCTGAAAAACAATTCCAACTTTTCCAAAAACTTCTACAAAACCACTGTTACATTTTTCAAGTCCAGCAATAATCGACATTAAAAGACTTTTTCCAGAACCATTTTCCCCAGCCAAAACTGTGCATGTTCCTTTTTCAACTTCAAAAGAAACGTTATCAAGAGCAACATTTTTTTGAACAGTTTTTCCCGCCAAAAAATTAAAAGTCTTACAAACATTTTTTACAACAATTTTATTATTCATAAATAAAAAATCCTCAATATCATACAAAACACGTCATTGCGTGCGAAGCGAAGCAATCCCTCCCACTCATGTCATTGCGAGCGTAGCGCGGCAGTCCAGTGTTCAAGTTTACGCTTTGAAAATAGATTGCCACGTCGTCCTATACGGACTCCTCGCAATGACAAAACACATTCGTCACTGCGAGCGTAGCGAAGCAATTCCTCCCACTCACGTCACTGCGAGCGTAGCGCGGCAGTCCAGTGTTCAAGTTTACGCTTTGAAAATAGATTGCCACGTCGTCCTATACGGACTCCTCGCAATGACAGCATATAAATATTTATTTGACTCTTCGCAATGACAAGATGCAAATATTTATCTATTTCCTCGCAATAACATTTTTATTCCGCAAAATAAAACGCAACACTTGGGCGCAATTTTTTTACAAAAAAGATGCACAAACAAATCTTTATAAAATCCCCTGGTAAAAATGGCAAAACGCTAGCAGAAAATGCGTAATTCAACACAGAAAAAAAATTACTTCCGTTAATTCCATCAGTAACAACAGAAACTGCATTTGTTTTTACAATCCAATGGCAAAACCACAAAACTCCAGGTACATAAATCAAAAAAAATCCAATTATAATGCCAAAAATTAATCTTAAATTCCAAAAAGTCCCAGATTTACAAACATCACATTTTCCAACAACAAAACTTGTAAAAAATGCGCCAAAAACATATCCCAAAATAAAACCGCCAGTGGGACCAAGCAAAACAGGAATGCCCCCTACACCACCGGAAAAAACTGGGAATCCCAAAGCCCCAACAACAACAAACAAAACTGTGGGTAAAAATCCCAAAATACCACCAAACAATGCTGCAATCAAAATGCAAAACATATTTTGAAAAGCAAGAGGAACAATTCCAAAAGGAATTTTTATGATGCAACTAAAACAAATCAAAGCAGCGCCAAGAGCCACAAAAGAAGATTTTAATACGGTATTATTTTTCATTTTTTGTACAAATTATTCAAAAAGACTTTGCTGCCCGTTTGCTGTGTCAGCCCCTGCCCCAGACGAAGAACCAGTTCCCGAGTTTCCGCCAGAACAACGGTTTTCAAGCCCTAAATGCAAATACGCTTTTTCTGTTACCATTCTTCCACGAGGAGTTCTTTGCAAAAGTCCACACTGAATCAAATATGGTTCGTAATAATCTTCCAAAGTGTCCATACTTTCTCCAATACTAATTGCCAAAGTTTCTGCCCCAACAGGTCCGCCACCAAAATTATTAATAATAGAAAGCAAAATGTCGCGATCAGCTTTTTCCAAACCAAGATTGTCAATTTCAAGGCGTTTTAATCCTGCTTCCACAATTTCTTTTGAAATTACATCTTTTCCTGCAACTTGAGTAAAATCTCGCATACGACGCAAAACTCTGTTTGCCACACGAGGAGTTCCTCGCGAACATTGAGCCATTAAAAGGGCTGCATCATCAGCAACGCCAACATTCAAAATATTTGCAGAACGCTTAATAATTTTTGCCAATTCTTCTGCAGAATAAAATTCAAACCGTGGAATAATTCCAAAACGGCTTCTAAGAGGACTAGAAACGCTTCCCGCTTTTGTAGTTGCCCCAATCAATGTAAAAGGCGGCAACGGAATTCTTACAGTGCGAGCCGCAGCCCCCTGCCCAATAATCCAGTCAAGTTCAAAATCTTCCATTGCAATGTAAAGCATTTCTTCAATGGCTGGTTTTAGGCGGTGAATTTCATCAATAAAAAAAACAGTTCGTTCTGTAATTGTAGAAAGAATTCCAGCCAAATCTTTAGGCTTATCTAAAGCAGGAGCCGAAGTAACTTTAAAATCAACCCCAAGTTCGTTTGCAGTAATTTGGGCCAAAGTTGTTTTTCCAAGCCCCGGTGGACCAATAAGCAAAACGTGATCCAAAGGTTCTTGTCTTTCGCGGGCAGCCTGAATAAAAGTAGAAAGATTATTTTTTACAGTAGTTTGTCCTAAAAAATCATTTAACTTTTTTGGACGCAAAGAAGAATCAGAATCTTCAAAGCCATCAGAAATATCTGCCCTTACAATGTGAGAAAAATCTTTATATTCATTTGAAGCATTACCAACATTCATAGAATTATCAAAATTATTAAAATCTTTTGCCATAAAAAAATCCCAAAACTACGCCAGTTCCACAATTACACGTCTAAACAAAATATCTTCTTTTTCTTTTTGACTTTTACTTGCAAAATCCTTGTCGCCCTTCAAAACTTCAACAAGTTGCAAAACCTTTTGTTCAACAAGTTTTTTGTCGTATCCCATACTAGAAAGAGAAACAATAACATCAGAAAAAGGCGCCGCATTCCCTGCATCTGCAATAACACGCACACTAGAAGACAAAGTAAGTTTTCCCTTCAACGCCAAAAGCATTTTCCCAGCAGTTTTTTTACCAACACCAGGAATTTTTTCTAGCATTTCCAAATCACCATTTTCCAAAACTTCAGTCAAACGCCCAGAACTAACAGAACTCATAATTTTTACCGCTCCCTTAGCCCCAATTCCGTCAACTTTCAACAAATCAAAAAACAACGTGCGCTCTTCTGCCGACGCAAAACCATACAACGCCATAGAAACATCAGTATGCTGAAGCCAAGTAAAAACTTTTGCCTCGCTGCCCACAGTTCCAAACATATCAAGATTTGAATCAGGAACACAAATATCCCACTCAATTCCATTGTTTTCTATAAGAAGTTGCTTCGGAAATTTCCCTGTAATAATGCCAGAAATTGAATTAAACATACAAAAATTATAGTAGAAAATTGATTTTTAGTTAAGATAGATAAATATGGAGTGCCTTTTGACGCAAATAAATCATAAATCATTCTAGCCAAGACAAAACTGTCTCTTTATCAAACTGTTTCACGTCTTCCAAAACATCATCAAATTTTAATTCTTTAGATTTTAGAATATCATCATAAGTCATATTTTTTTTCTTTGTTAAATAACTTACAGCCAGACGATACTTAAAATATTTATATTGTTGCGATTTATCATTAACATCTTCAAAAAAATTTTTAAGGCCAATTTGAATATCATAAGAACTACTAGAAGCAATGCATTCTGCAATTCCTTCATTTTTCCAAACAGGAACAAAAAGATAATCAATAGCAGACAATCCTTTTGACAAATATGCATGGGTAATTTCATGAGTTGCAACATCATCCATTTTTCTAACATTATAATTTTCAGACATTCCTGTTACTGTATTATTTATAAAATCAGTTTCTGAAAAATGAATTACAGAAAATTTTCCAAGTGACATTGCAAAACCAATTGATTTTCCAAACGCTAAAACAGAATAGAACTTTTTATTATTATGAAAACAAAATACAATCTTTTTTGAACTATCATAAAAAGGGTTTTCTTTTGATTTTTTAGAAATAAATTCTGCTCGTTGTAAGAAAGCGTCAAACTCTTTTCCTTCTAATTTTTTTGTTGAACTAAAAGTAATATTTTCAATTTTGTGTTTTGTTGGAACACAATAAGGTAACAAAATTCGTAATCCCAAAATAATCAGTAAAAAAATTACAATTACATTTAAAACAATTCTTTTTACTTTTTCATAAGAACTATTTGATTCATTTTTCTTAAATTTAAACATCTTTCTCCCCTAACAAAAATGCAAATGCGTAATCGCACCGGCCAAAGCGTCTGCGGCGTGGTCTGGTTTTGGTTCTGTTTCAAGACCAAGCAAAATTTTTACATATTTTTGAACAAGTTCTTTTCCACCAGCAGCCGAACCAGAAACAGCTTGTTTAATTTGATTTGGAGTATATTCCCCAACTTTTATTCCGTGCTGTGCAAGACACAAAAAAACAACTCCCCTTGCCTCACTAACCCCCATGGCCGAAGTAACATTTTTTGCAAAATAAAGAGTTTCCATTCCCGCCTCTGTAGGCTTAAATTCATCAATAATTGCACAAAGATTTGAATAGATTTTCATAAGACGAGTTCCGTGAGAATCATTTGGGTCAGTTGTAATGCATCCATAACTTACCATTCTGTACCGCCCATTACAAAAATCAACAACACCAAAACCTGTATTTGCAAGACCTGGGTCAATTCCCAAAACCCTACGAATCTGTTTTTTTTCTATATGATTATTTGCATCGCTAGAAGCAGAACCAGGCAATTGCTGAAATCCATTCAAATTTTTTTCCATAAAAACAGATTAAAATAAAACAATTTTTTTTTCAAGGTGATTTTTTTATAGTCTTTTTACAATTCTATTATTACTTTTTAGTTAGTTAAAAAAATCTATTAAAAAAAGTTTTGAGACTCCTTCTCAAAGTTTTTTGGAGGACACTATGAAAAAAGTTTTAATTTCTATGGCTTTAGCATTAACAATGCTATCGGGACTAACTGCTGAAGTTTACAGAGGCGACATTCAATTCCAAATGGGTTATTCTGCAAATGACATTACTTACGAAGATAATGTTCCATCATTTGAAACAGATAACTTTAATTTTGGAATTCAAACATGGCACCTTTTTGGTCCGTCAGAATTTGTAAAAGCAGGATTTATGGTAAACACAGAATGGGGTATGGGAAATTCAAGACCAAATTCAGCAATTACAACTTCTCAATTCTTATTTAACAGTTATTCCGTTATTGGGCCAGCTGCAGCCTTAGATTTATTTGGTGTTGTAAGATTCAATTTTGGCGTAGGATTTGCAACTGTTGGAAACTTTGCAGGTTATGACGGTAATACAATTGCAAATATGAATTTTGGAGTTGGACTAGATGTACAAGCAAAATTCCTTCCAAGATTCTTTATAAGCCCTATTATTGGATACAGATTTGCTTCAACATTTGGAGATTCAAATGCATTAATTATTGATTCTGACGCAAATGTAGACTTTACAATTACACCTGGTGAAACTACAACTTTGAAAAACGAAGTTTACGCAGGAATCTCATTCAACTGGTAAAAAAAAACTTCATATCCCATACTAAATGATACTTAGATTCTAACTTCTAAAAAATCCACAGAAACAGAATCTAAGTGTCTTTTTATATCACACATTTTCTTCATTTATCAAAAAAAATCCCTATCAACCGCATTGACATCCGCCTAGAAAATCACATACACTAACTACACATTTTTTTAACAGAGGGATTTTTATGAAGAAAAAAATTATCTTAATTACAGTTTTATTAGTTTTATCAAATGGATTATTTGCAAGAGGCTTCTACAACGGAAACTTCCAACTTACAGGTGGCTATAATGCAAATGAACTAGTTAAAAAATCAGACCAAAGTCACATGGTCAGAATGGATGCTTTTAATTTCGGAATGGAAACTTGGCATACATTTGGATTACCACTTTTTCTTGAAGCTGGTTTTATGTTTGATATTGATTTTGGAGCAGGTACTTCAAATATGGTCTATTACGATAATGATCTTTCTATGAATATTTATGGCCTTTTTGGACCTGCAATAGCAATTAATATTTTAGAAATTGTAAAATTCAATATTGGTTTTGGTCCTAACTTCGAAGGAAACATAAACTTTTCTGACAATCTTAATTTATTTGCATTTGGTTTAGGGTTTGGATTTAATATTCAAGCAAATTTCTTACCAATTTCACCAGTTAGTCCTATTATTGGATACAAATTTGCAGTTATACAAGAAGAAATGGTTTATGAATATATAGAAAATGAATTTGATATCAACTCAACGTCTATTCTTTCTTTCAAAAACGAAGTTTACCTAGGAATCTCTTTCAACTGGTAAAATAAATTTTTATATGGGCGTTCCCATAAAACAAATTGCTGCAAAACTCTAATGAGTTTGCAGCATTTTTTGTTTTACGGTCGGCAGTTCCATAGCTCGG
>JAGARY010000224.1 GCA_017622055.1 Treponema sp.
GTAAATCCTAATGATGAACGCTACAAAGCAATTGTTGGAAAAATGCTTAAACTTCCTATTACTGGAAAAGAAATTCCAATTGTTGCTGATGATTATGTTGATATGGAATTTGGAACTGGTATGGTAAAAATTACTCCAGCTCATGACCCTAACGACTGGGAAGTAGGTCTCCGCCATAATCTGGAAGTAATCAATCTTCTTACTCCAGATGGTCGCATGAATGAAAATGTTCCAGAAAAATATCGTGGATTAAAACCTGAAGAAGCTCGTAAACTTGTTGTTGAAGATTTGGAAGCTGCAGGGCTTTTTAAAGAAGAAGAAAAAATGGTTCACTCGGTTGGTAAATGTTACCGCTGTAAAACTGTTGTTGAACCTTATTTGTCTGACCAGTGGTTCGTAAAAATGAAGCCAATGGCAGAGAAAGCCCTTGAATCATGGAGAAAAGGTGAACTGGTATTCTATCCTAAGAAGTGGGAAAATACTTATAGCCACTGGATGGAAAATATCCGCGACTGGTGTGTAAGCCGTCAGATCTGGTGGGGGCACAGAATTCCTGTTTGGTACTGTGAATGTGGTGAAACAATCTGCAGCCGTACAGATCCAGTTTGCTGTCCAAAATGTGGCTCAAAAAATATTGAACAGGATCCGGACGTACTTGATACCTGGTTCTCTTCATGGCTCTGGCCTTTCTCTACTTTGGGATGGCCTCAGGAAACTGAAGATCTTGCAAAATTCTATCCAACCCAGGCTCTGCTTACAGCATACGACATTATTCCTTTCTGGGTTTGCCGTATGATTATGGCTGGTCTTGAGTTTACAGGAAAAGCTCCTTTCCACGATATTTACATTCACGGGCTTGTTCGCGATAAACAAGGTCGCAAAATGTCTAAATCTTTAGGAAACGGAATGGATCCTCTTGAGATTATTGATATGTACGGTGCCGATGCTCTTAAATTTACTTTGGGATTTATGTGTGCTCAAGGTCAGGACATTTTAATTGATAAAGATTCGTTTAAACTTGGAAGCCGTTTCTGTAATAAAGTTTGGAACGCAAGCCGCTACTTACTTGGAAACTTGGAAGGAAGAAATCTTGTTCCTGTAAAAGATGAAGATTTAACTGAACTTGATAAATGGATTTACGGACGATTAAATTATGCTGTAAAAACTGCTCGTGAAGCTTTGGAAAGTTACCGCTACAACGACGCTGCAAGTGCAATGATGGAATTCTTCTGGAATGAATTCTGTGATTGGTATGTTGAAGCTACAAAAATCAACTTTAAAAATGGTGATGATAAAGAAAAAGATAGACAAGCTAGTGTTTTAATGAACATTTTGGAAGAAAGTTTGCGTCTTCTTCACCCATATTTGCCATTTGTTACAGAAGAAATTTATGCAAAACTTCCATTAAAAGAAATTGCAGAGGCTCGTAATGCTGCAGGTACAAATAAGATTGTTTCTATGTCTGAATACACAGGAATGCTTATTAACGCTCCTTACCCAGAAGTTGCGGCAGAACGTGATAACGCAGCAATTGATGCAAGATTTGAAACTCTTAAAGAATTGATTACAAAAACTCGTGCTTTGCGTGTTGAATGTGGAATTGATCCTGCAGAAAA
>JAGARY010000225.1 GCA_017622055.1 Treponema sp.
AAAAACAATCCCATAAATATAACTTTTATTATTTTTTTCATTTTGTTACCTCTAATTCATATTGTGCTGAATAAACATTGTTATTCTTATCTGTTACCACAAGCATTACATAATAACTTTTTGGGACAAAAATTGTTGTGTCTAGAATATACATTTGAGCATGTTCATTATTTTGTAAAACACCATCTATATACCAACTATAACTTGTATATTCTTCTGGAGCCACAAAGGTAACTTTTGCACCCAAAATAATTGGTTTGCAAGATTTGGAATATCACTTTGTACAGGGGCTTTAACCATAAGACCAAAAGAATTTTCTTGCCATCTAGCTTTAAAAATTACATCTTCAGCAGGCATAGTTTTTGGCAGTTCTGAATCCCATCCCATAAAACTATATCCCTGTTTTGTTGGATTTTCTGGAGTTGTTATTGAAGTTCCATATTTTCCTGTAATTGGTTCAATTTTACTTCCACCATCACTATCAAAGCTAAGTGTAATAATTTTTCTATCATAATAAACTTTTATTTCTGTTGAACCATCAGCTAAAATCGTTCCTTGTTCTACATCTTTTGAAACAAAACCTACATATTCTTTTGCTATTGCTTCTGTTTCTGAACCTGTTGTACCAGATTTTTCTTCTGTTTCGAACAGACGGTATTCGTCGTCATCAATATTTTGTTGATAATGTATTACTTTGTAAGCTGTATCAGTATTTACAGTCCATTTTGCAGTTAAAGTTATATTACTAAGAACAATATAACCTACTTCAATTTTTGTCTCTTCAATATACCAACCACCAAATGTATATCCCTTTTCTTCTAAAACTGGTAATTGTTCTTTTGTTAAGACATTATTTTCTGTAACTTCAAAAGATTCTGGAACTGTTCCATATTCACTTTCGTAAGATACAGTGTATTTTTCTTCATTTATAACTTCAACACTGCAAGATAATATTAATCCGCAGAGGAATATTTTTCCTATAAATATTCCTAATTTCTTCATAATTGAACTCCCATAAATAAATTTTTATTACAGATGTAATATAGAAATTATAGCATTAATAAAATAATATTACAAATTAAATATCCAGAATAACACAATATTACAGTTGTGATATAACTATAGCATGGGATTTTGGCATAATGTAGAAGCTGAATGTGAATACAGAGGAATTACACGTAAAGAATTAGCATCAGTAGCAAGATTTTCGGTACATACAATTTCAAACGGAATAAAAAGAGATGGAATGCCAGCTGCAGACATAGCTCTCCGTATTTCACGAGCCTTGGAAGTTCCGTTAGAAAAACTTCTTGACGAAACGTATATAGCAAAAACTAATCATGAAAAAACAACATCTTCGGAAAATGATATAGAAATAAAGAAAAACCTTTTTTACAAATATTACCCATTCATCCAAAAGCTAGAAACATTACCACCTGATACAACAAAGGCACTATATACAATTATAGAAAAGTTATAAATCAATTCTTATTATTAACGCAAATTGTAGAAAACATACACATAAGAACATATCTGACATTCAAACATAAACATCTCGCAAAAGATAAGATGTTTTTGGAAAATAAATTTAGGGCAAGGTTTTAAGTTTTATTTGACCTTGCCCAATTTTTTTTGAATAGATTCTCGTCCTCTGGTCTAGCCAGAGGACGAGAATGACATTTTTTTACGTCAAGAATGAAAGATTTTTATACGCCCTGGTAACACACAACATGTTCTTTTATTCACTTATATCAATATAAACATCTTGTATAGTCAAATAAATTTTTGGTTTTTCGTTATCAGTTTTTTCATCTTTAACATAAACAACACGTTCCTTAATTTCATCCGAAGATTCTGGAAGATGATTAAACCGTGGTGAATTCATTTTTATACGGCTATTTAAAAACTTTTTATCCTTTAAAGAATACGAATATAGACATTTTGATTCTGAATCCCAAAAATAATAGTATGACTCATTTGCTTTTCCAAACGGATCATAACTAAACATCCCATTCTCACAGTTTTTTGACTCAAGATCTACAAATTCTATTACAGGACTATTGAGGTTCCAATAAACAAAGGAATTTCCATTTTTCTTATCATAACACATAAAACCAATTGCATGATTTGAAGTTTTCAAATTATCTTTCCAATCTTTTGAAACTTCTAGACAAATTGAATCAAGAAAAAATCCAGTTTTAGAATCCCAAAGAGCAAAAATTATTCTTTCATTATCTGGATTAGCTAAGGGGTAAGAGTAGTTATACTCATTTTCGGTATAAAAGAAAAATGCCGCCACACTTGTAAGTTCTTTTGACAACGAAACTGCAAAGGCTTTGTTTTTTGAATCAGAATTTGCAACCGCAACAGGACTCTCTCCAAAAGCATCTAAAGGTTTCATTGATTTCCAAGTTACATTTTTACCTTGTGCATAAAAACTTACACACAACCATAAAAAAGCCAATACAGAAAAGATTTGTTTTATTCTTTTCATAAACACCTCCATAATGTTTATCATTCTACAATACTTTTTTTTATTTTGCACATTTTTTTTCCGAAACCTGTTTTTTTTCTATTGCATACATTCCATAAAAATCTCCAGCATAAACATCCAAATGATTATTCCATTCAAAAGCAGAACCATTCTTAAAACTTATATAAGAAAGTTCTGTAGAAGTTCCATTTGTATGACCTTGAATAACAATTACACCACGAACATTTCCGTTACTGTCAAATTCACGAGCTAATACAGTAGCTGCATGACCAGTCCAGCCATTTTCACTATTTAAATCTGGATTATTAGGATTTTTCCACATCATAACAGAACCAGGAGATACATTATCTGGATTTGATAACATCTCTAAAGTTTTTGTTCTATTTTCAGACCTTGACCACTTTTCTGTATAAGAATACCCTTCCACACTTTTTCTAAAGTTATTGCCTTCTGTATCTTTTATAAAATCAACAGTTGCAATTTTATAATTTTTTCCTATAGAATTGTCAGTAGACTTTGCAGATAATCTTTCATGCTCTTTTTCAAATTCTTTTAATTTTTCAGAACTAGTTTCAATTCCAGCTGCATTATTTGCTTTTATATTTACTAAAGAACTTACATCAGCACAATCATATCCTTTTGGGATTCCAGCACTAATGTTATTCTTTTTATATTCTTCTTTATCAAAAGCAGCAAAAAGAGTAACAAAATATTCAAACTGTAGTTGTTCTGACTTCGTTAATTCTTCTCTAGTAAGCCCCAAATCATCAATAAAATTAATTGGATCTCCACTACAATAAGCATACCAATTCATTCCATCTTGAGCAGGATCTTCGGAGGTAAAACATTTAAAAATTGGAGAATAATCTCTAAAACCTAAATCATAAAATACAAAATCAGAATTCAACACAGATAACGATGAATTAAAATCAATATTTTTATTATTTACTATTGGATTTCCCCAGCAATCATAATCACAAATTGAATTTACATCTGAATAAGAATCTGAACTACCAGTAACAGAACCTCTACAATCCCGTAGTAATAATTCAAAGTTTTCAATATAAGAATCAGAATAAAGATTCAACAGATTTTTTCCGTTTGCCCGCATTATTACAAAAGGTCGATTTTCTGAATAATTTTCATTTTCTCCGATATTTCCTTTTGAATCAATAAATTCATTTTTAAAATCTGAATATTTAAAACTTGAATCATACAAATCTTCTGCTTCAAAAGTTGATTTTTCTGAGTTTAAAGGCATTGTTTTTACATCTAAAAAATCTTCATCTACAGTTTTGTTTATTAGCTTATATTCCACAGATTCATCATAATTTGCTTCAAATGTTTTTTCTGTCAAAAATAAAACATCATTTTGATACATAGGAGAACTAACTAACAAATTGCAAGACAGTCCATCATAAATATAAGAAGTTGCATTTCCATTTTCATCACTTTTTAAATAACGACGTCCTAAAGCATCATAACAAAAATTAGTTGTAAAAACTTTGTTCGAAGCAAAATCCACATTTTGGATTTTTACAGGACGAGTTTCCGTGCCATATTCAAAACTGAATTTGTTATAAGGAGCATTGATTTTTTCTAACAATCCATCATCATTCCAAACTAATTCAATTCCAGTTTGCAAATGATTTTCGCAGTATTTTTTTACAATTCTGTTTAATTCGTCATATTCATAAATTATTTTTCCAAAAAAATTTTCAGAAGAAACAACACTTCCAATTTCGTTGTAAACATAATTTTGGTTCCACATTTTTTGAAAACTATTTACAAAAATGTGCAAGTTATTTTCGGTAATAATCTTTTGAAAATCATCTATAATCTGATTATTTATTGCTTCATTTACCCCAGAAAAATCTGATGGTAAACTTTCAAAAGAACATCCAGTTTCTAAGGCTTCCAATTTGTAAAAATTGAACAAATCCTCTGAATATGATTTCTTTTCGCAAATCACTCTACTTTTTGAATCATATTCATAAATTGTAAGATTTCCTTTTTCATCACATTTTCCTTGAATACGATTTTTTTCATCATAAGAAATCAAATCTGCTTGAATAACAGAATTTATTCTATTTCTTGTAATCACCGCAACTTTTCTGCCAAAATCATCATAAATTGTTTCTATTGTATTACCATTTGAAAGAGTACATAAAACTTCTCTAGAACAATTATCATATTCAAAATGTGCAGAGACTCCGTGAAACTTTTCATTTACAGAAATAAGCCTGCTCAAAGAATCATACAAATATTCAAAATCAAAAGAATCACTTTTCTTTTTCACAAGACGATTAAAATCATCATAAAAATATTCAATGGTAATTCCATTTTTTTTGTCGTTATATTTTGACAGATTTCCAGAAGAATCATATTCAAAATGTAAATCTGAATTTTCATTTTGAGCACGAATGATTTGACCAAGTGCATTCTTTTTGATTATTACTTCTGCTTGTTTTTTTTGATTGATTTCAGTCTCGTTAGATTTATTTTTATAATTTAAAATATCCTGTTTGATAATTACATTTGCATTGTCATCGTAAGAATATTTTGTAATCTTTCCCGAATTCCATTTTTTTTCAATAACACGATTTTTTTTGTCATATTCAAAAGATTGAACTTTTCCTAAAGGATTTTTTATTTGCGATAGATTACCATTTTTATCTAAAAAGTATTCATATTTTTGATTCATTGAATTTGTTATGAATAAACTTCGATTATCACTTCCTTTTTGGAATTTTGTTGTTCCACTTTCATTTTTAGTCAAACTATTAACGTTACCAGTTTTATCATATTCATAATTTATTTCTGAAAACTGATTTGCAACTTTTGTCAAATTAAAACAATCATCATAAGTATATTCACAAACTTTTTTTCCATTTTCAAAAACAGCTTTTATATCCCCAGTTGGAAAAAATTCATATTCTGTTGTGTTGCCAAAATCATCACTAATTTTTTTTATATCTCCATAAGGATTGTATTCAAAATATGTATTTTTTCCCAATTCATCAGTTTTTTTTGTAATATTTCCAAATTCATTATAATAGAAGACAGTTTTTCCACGTTTATCATTAACTTCAATAACTCGCCCAAAGGCATCTAAAGTTTTTGACTTTATTAGTTTTGAATTTTCAAACACTTGAACAAGATTTTTTTCTTGGTCGTAGGCATATTCAGTTTGGCTAATACATTCGCCAGAAGAATCATATAATCTACTTTTTACCAAACGATTTTTTAAATCATAATCATACACTTTTGAATAATTTGCAGCAGTTTCTTTAATAACATTTCCATAAGCATCATAATCATATTTAAAAACTTCATTGGCAAAACTTTTATATTCTATTAATCTAAAATATTTATCAAACTTTTCATAGGCAGAATTATTTTGAGAATTTGTTTCTAAAATTGAGTAAC
>JAGARY010000226.1 GCA_017622055.1 Treponema sp.
ACAAGCCTTAAGAATTATTAAAAAGGAGCTTCCAGATTACCAAGTAAAATCAGCAGTTAGTGTAATTCATGATTTTAAATCTTTTAAATAATTATTAACTAATATGTTGACTTTTATTAAGTAATTTCGGATACTTATATAGCATGAAATTATCGAATAAATTTACATTATCAAGAATATTACTTTCACCAGTTTTTTTTATATTATATTTTTTGCCAATTTGGACAGGGAAATTTTCTGAACTTTCTGTAGCAATTGCAATTCCAATGTTAGCTTTTATGGAATTTACAGATTTTTTGGATGGTTATTATGCTCGCAAACACAACGAAGTAAGCGATTTTGGTAAAATTTTTGATCCATTTGCGGATGTAATGGTTCATTTGGCAACATTCTTCTGTTTCATTTTTTCGGTAAACACAACTGGATATTTGCCACCAATTATTTTTATTTTGATTTTATACCGTGAAATGTCAATGAACTTTGTGCGCATGGTTGCAATGAAAAAAGGTGTGGCAATTGCAGCCCGCAAAGGTGGAAAATTCAAAACTGTAATGTACGTTGTTTCTGGATTTTTTGCACTTTTCTTAGAAACTTTAGTTCGTTTTGATGCAGTTCCTTCTTGTTTTGCAACATTAAAAATTGTTTCAATTGTACTCTTTGTAATTTCTTTGATTTGTAGTTACGTTTCTTTTATAGATTATCTAGTAAATTTTAAGAACGTGTTGAAAGGGTAGTTTTTAGAACGATTCATCACTTACTTGTCATTCTCGTGCTTAACACGAGGATCTTATACGGCAATCTTTCTTTATAATTTGCCAGCGAAGCGAAGCAATCCAGAAAATCAAAATATCATCTTCTGGACTGCCACAGTTTTTCTTCACCTTACGAAGCCGCAATTTCAATGCGTTTTGGCTTTTCAATTTCGCGTTTTTGCATTGTTACTGTCAAAATGCCGTTTTTGAAGTTTGCTGTAATAGAATCTGAATCTACATCGCTTGGAAGTGTAAAGTTTCTTTCAAAACTGCTTACACGGCGTTCTTTTAAGATGTATTTGTGTTTTACATTTTCCTTTTTTTCTTCATCTTTTACAGATGAGATTTTTAGATTTTTTCTATCAAGTTCAATGTTTACATCTTTTTCGCAACAGCCAGGTAATTCCATTTCCAAAACATAAGAATTATCTTCTTCTTTTACATCAACACGTGGAGTCATTCCCACTCCATAAACCGATTTTGGAGTATTTGAAAATACTTCATTAAACAAAGAATCCAAAAGACTTAATTCATTCATAGCGTTACCTCTTAAAATGTTTTATTTATAAGATTTTCTCTTACATAAAAATAGTAGCAAGAACTGTGCCAAGTTTAAAAAATGTAGGGTTAAAGTAAATTAAAATTTTGATACACCAAATTAAAATTTCGCGGGTCCCAGCGACGAAAAAAAATCAATAAAGCTTCGCCACTAACGCTCGCTTTTTGATTTTTTTTCTGCGTCCCGCGATACTCCAAATTTGAAGTTTATTCAAACTTTTACTTTAAATCTACATTTTAATGAGGTGAGAGGAGTGGTGTTGAAGTTTTCACACCTTCGTCAGCCTCGGCCACAATGGTTTATTTAAACACTTTGACAGATGAAGTGTGTTGATATGCGCGAAGGAGTGGGCTTTGGGCAAAAACACTCTGTTTTGCTGCTGCGTGAGCAGCAACGTATATTAAACACCGCAAAACAGCGTGTAGCGGGCTAGCCCGCGGTTTTGACCCAAAGCAGCACGACTGGGA
>JAGARY010000021.1 GCA_017622055.1 Treponema sp.
AATAAACTTACAATTTCTTGTTAAATTATCGATTTTAATGTAAAATTATATGGCAAAAAGTTTATCTTTTTGTGAATGATGAGTAAATTGTAATAAAATGAATCAGCAGTCTTCTTTAACAATATATGAATATTTTTCTCAAAAAAAGAGTATCTTTTCAGTTGATGTATTTTTGAAGGATATGCGAGCCAAGAATGTAAAATTATCTAGAACTGAAGCTTTAGATTTACTTCATTCTTCAAATAATGTTTTTACTTTGATAAATGAAGAATTTGTAACTCGGGCTGGAGTTTTTACAAATCATTGTTTTAGTATAAAACCTTCAAAAGAGGAAATTAAAAAAGATAGATTAATAATTGGTCATAGATGTATGCCTTTTGTGAATCCTGATATTTCTCCTGATGATATTAGAATTGTTGTGGATGATAAAATTATTCCTCCAACAAAAGAATCTTTTTCAATGAATTTGGCTTTAGATACATATTCTTTTTTTGGCGAAGGTTATGTTCTTCCTTGTATTATTAATGACAAAGCAAATGATGATTTTGATTTAAAATCTGTTGTAAATTCACTTCCAAATCAAATTAAGCTTACTTGTTGGCCTTTATCACAAATTGCCGGAAAAAAAGTAAAATATGGCGACAGATTATTATGTAAAGTTGTTGAATGGGAAGGTTATAGCAAAGTGGAAATGATTCTTTTAGAAAAAGAATCTGATGGATTGCAACTTACAACTTCCGATATTCAGCGGGAAAAATGGTATAAATCTTTTGAAAAAGGAATGTTGGCTAGTTTTGATAAAAATGGACCTCTTAACTCAATAGAAGAACAATTGGCATTGTTGTTTTTGGAACATCAAGAAGAATTGTGTATTGTGAATTGTGGTTCCAGCGAAGAATTTTTGAGTAACACAGACAAAATTGGGTTTTCTCAATATGGTGTTGAATCAAGAATTTGGAAAACAAATGAAATTGTTCCTTTTGTTGGAGAATGGAATAAACAATTTTCAAAAGATTTAATATTATTGGAGATTTCTCAAAATTTTTCTCCACATATTATAGATTCATATCTTAGACAAAATTTGTATTACAAAAGTTTGAACAAACCTTTTGATTCTGTTGAAGATTTGTTTTGCAAAATTTTCCCTTTTGCTTTAGGAATGAGTGCAGATGAACAAAAGATTTTGTTATCAGATATAAAAAAGCGAAATGCCTTTTTAGAGAAAAGTTATGATTTTTCAATGGATAAATCTATTTTTGAAATTAGAGAAAGAGCTTTATCATTGTTTTCAAAAGTCAATTTATTGGTAAGTTCCATTGGAAATACAAAATTGGACGTGGAAAAATTTCCTCAATTTGAACTTGTTGTTTTGACTCAATTATATTCTCATTTGGTAAAGTTGATTGAAGAAGTTGAAAATATTATGATTAGATTGTATTTTCCAACAGATGATGTAATGCTTTCTTTAAGTGGAATGGAAGAAACTTTTGAAGATGTTCAAGGTGCAATTAATTTTTCAAAAAATAAATTGTTACAAGAATGTTTTAAATTGGTATAGTATAGTATATAAAGTATACGGAGGATTTATAAATGTCGGATGAAATTAACATTGCAGACCTTATTCACAGAGGCGGTGTATTAAAAAATGTTCAGGGAAGCTCAACTAGTGAAATATACGATAACATTGTAAAAATGATAGATTTACCCGATTGTATGGCACCGGAACAAGTGTATAATGCTTTGTGTGCAAGAGAAGAAATCTTAAGCACAGCTGTAGGAAATGGAATTGCTTTACCTCATGCTCGTGCACCAATTATGAAAGATAAAGAAGATCAAAGAATATGTGTTGCATATTTGGAAAAACCTCTTGATATGAGTGCTCCAGATGAGCGTCTTGTACATGTTATGTTTGTTCTTTTAACACAGAATCCACAAGATCATTTAAAAGTTTTATCTACTTTGGCTGGATTATTTAGAGACACCGCTTTTAGAAAAGCTCTTGAAAATAAAGCTAGTGAAGCAGAATTAATAGATTTGATTAGAGAAATAGAAAAAAATTAAAAATTTTTGAAAATATAAATTACAGAGGTTTTTTATGGACAAAAAAGCAATTGAAGCTGTTGCACTTTCAATTCGCAGCTTATCAATGGATGCAATCCAAAAAGCAAATTCAGGACACCCAGGTCTTCCACTTGGTGCTGCAGAAGCAGCTGCTGTTTTATACGGCGAAGTTATGAAACACAATCCTGCAAATTCAAAATGGGCAGATAGAGACCGTTTTGTACTTTCGGCAGGACATGGTTCTATGTTGCTTTATTCTATCCTTCACTTGGCTGGATACAAAGTAACAATGGACGATATTAAATCATTCCGTCAAGTTGGTTCACATTGTCCTGGTCACCCAGAATATGGTGATACAGACGGTGTTGAATGTACTGGTGGTCCACTTGGACAAGGTGTTTCAATGGCTGTTGGTATGGCTGTTGCAGAATCTATGCTCGCTGCTAAATTCAACACACCAAAACACACAATCGTAGATCACTACACATATTCTTTAGTTGGTGAAGGATGTTTACAAGAAGGTGTTGCTTCTGAAGCTTGTTCTTTGGCTGGTAACTTAAAACTTGGTAAACTTATTGTTTTCTATGATGAAAACAAAATTTCTATTGATGGTTGTACAGATATTACATTCACAGACGATATTAAAATGCGCTATGAATCTTACGGATGGCAAGTTTTGCGTGGTGATATGTATGATGTTGAAGGAATGGCAAAATTAGTTGCAGAAGCTAAAGCTTGTTCAGACAAACCATCTTTAATCATGCTTAAATCAATTATTGGTAAAGGTGCTCCAAAACAAAACACAGCTGATGTTCACGGTGCTCCTCTTGGTGCAGAAGGAATTATTGAAGCAAAGAAAACACTTGGTCTTCCAACAGACAAAGATTTCTATGTTGTTCCAGAAGCTTACAAATATTTTGAAGATAAAAAAGCTGAATTTGCAAAAGCAGAAGCAGATTGGAATGCTACATTTGACGCTTGGGCAAAAGAAAATCCAGAACTTAAAAAACTTTGGGATGCTTACCACTCAGACGCTGCAACAGCAGAAGTTAGCGATGTAGAATACAAAGTTGGAGATGCTTGTGCAACTCGTGATGCTTCTGGAAAAGCATTAAACGTAATTGCAGAACGTTTTGCTAACCTTGTTGGTGGTTCTGCTGACCTTATGGGACCAAACAAAACTGCATTCAAATGCGACAATGGAACATTTAGCCCAGCTAACCGTGCTGGTCGTACAATTGAATATGGTATTCGTGAATTTGCAATGTCGGCAGTTTGTGCTGGTATTTCTCTTCACGGTGGATTACGCCCATTCTGTGCTACATTCTTAGTATTCGCAGATTACTTACGCCCATCTTTACGCGTAGTTTCTTTAATGAAACAACCAGTTATTTACGTTTTCACGCACGATTCAATCTACGTTGGAGAAGACGGACCAACTCATCAGCCAATTGAAACAATGGCTTCTTTACGCGCAATTCCTGGTGTTCAAGCAATTAGACCTGGTGACCCAGAAGAATCTATGCAAGCTTGGAACATGGCTTACGCTTCAAAAGATCACCCAGTTTGTATGGCATTTACACGTCAAGCTTTGGCAGTTTACGAAAAAGCAGACAAAAACTGGAAAGAAAATATGGCAACAAAAGGTGCTTATGTTGTACAAGATGCTGCTAACCCAGATATTACAATCTTGGCAAGTGGTTCTGAAGTTAACATGGCTCTTAAAGCTGCAAGCCTTGCAAACGGAAAATCAATTCGCGTTGTTTCTGTTCCTGATTTGGCAAAATTTGCAAGTCTTTGTCCTTGTGAACAAGAAAAAATCATTGGAAATCCAAAACGCGTAGTTTGTACAGAAGCTGGTATTTCTACAGAATGGTTACAGTTTGCTAAAAAAGAAGATTGTTTCTGTATCGACAGATTTGGAACTTCTGGTCCTGCAAACAAAGTTGCTGAGTATCTTGGATTTACAGCAGAAAAATTAGCAGAAATTTTAAACAAATAAATACGTCCGGTCAAGGCACGCTTTGCTCAAGGCCTTGACTCGGCCGTTTTTAGGGTTTGTATTAAACCCTAAATTAGCTAAAAAACCTCGGCAAAGCCGAGGTTTTTTTATCTTACAATCTACTTGCTACAATCCAAATAAAATTTTATATTTATTGCTATGGAAAAGACTGTTTATGTTATTGGGCATACAAATCCGGATACAGATGCTGTTGTTTCGGCTTATGGGTATGCAAAATTAAAAAATCTTTTAGGATTTGAAAATTTTAAAGCGGCTAGAGCAGGGCATTTGAATCCTCAGACTTCATATATTTTTGAAAAATTTAAGGTTCAAAGACCTGAATATATTGTAGACTTGGTTCCTAAAGTAAAATATTTTGTTCAAGAAAATGTTGTAACTGTAACTAGTGATATTTCTGTTTGGGAAGCTATTGGCAAAATGGAACAAAGTGATATTCGTGCCTTGCCTGTGGTTGATAAAGATGGAAAATATCTTTCACTTTTGCATTACAGTGGTTTTGCAAAAAGTGTTTTGACAATTTTGAATCCTGAAAAACGTCATGCAATTTCTACAAATATTGATTTAATTCAAAAAACTTTAAATGCTCAGCCAATTATTGTTAGTAATGATTCTGATAAAAATTTTAATGCTACAATTTTGGTTGGTTCTTCTAGCGAAGAAACTTTTATTAAACGGTTGGAATCTCATGCTAGCGAAGATATTGTTGTAATTGCTTCTGATAGAGAACAAATTCATAGAATTTGTATTGAACACAAAGTAAAACTTATGATTACAACTTCTGGATGTGTAATTTCTAAGGAATTGCGTGAACTTGCGGAACAAAATGGTGTTTCTGTAATTGTAAGCCCTTATCCAACATCTCCTACTTCTATGTTGATTGCTTATTCTATGCCTGTAAGTGTTATGGGAGATAAAGAAATTCAAACAGTTTCTATGAATGATACTGTAAACAAAATTCAAAAGATTTTGAAAGACGCTTATTGTAAATATCTTCCTGTTGTTGATGAAGAAAACCGTGTAATTGGTATTGTTTCTGAACATGATTTGTTAAAAGAGCCAAATGTAGAAGTTGTTTTAGTTGACCACAACGAATTTAGTCAAGCTGTGGAAGGAATTGAAAATTATAAAATTCTTGAAGTAATTGATCATCACAGACTTGGAAACTTTTCTACAAAATATCCAATTACATTTATTAATAGACCTGTTGGTTCAACTTCAACTCAAATTGCTGGATTGTACAAAGAATATAAAATTCCACTTCCAAAAGATGTTGCATCTTTGTTGCTTTGCGGGATTTTGTCTGATACTTTAATTTTGCAATCGGCAACAACAACAGAAGTTGATATTGATACTGCTGAATATCTTTCTAGCATTACAAATCTTGATATTAAAGAACTTGGAAACGAAATTCTTCTTGCTGGTAGCCGCATAAAAGGTCGTGATGTTGGTGAATTAATTCGCCAAG
>JAGARY010000227.1 GCA_017622055.1 Treponema sp.
AAGATCAAGATGATTTTTACAATATGGTAGTTTCGGGGCAAGTTTTAGACGAAGAAAATCCTTTTGAATTCTTAAAAAAAATTAACAAAATAGAAGCAGATTTTGGACGTGATAGAACAAAAGAAATTCGTTTTGGCCCTAGATCTTTAGATATAGATATAGAAATTTTTGGAAATCAAAAAATAAATACAGAAATTCTTCAAATTCCACATCCAAGAGTAAAAGAAAGAGCATTTGTTTTGTATCCTTTACTTGAGGTTTTGAAAAAAAATGCCGATGATTTATTAGTGAAAGAATATGAATCTTATTTGAAAAATGTTGATTCATCATCAATTGAAAAAATAAATTAAGGCGGGTACTATGGAAAATATGAATAAAGAAACTCTTGTTGCAGAACCAAAAGAAAAACATGCATACAAAGTTGGAGAGTTTGAAGGTCCTTTAGATTTATTGTGGGCTCTTATTCATGAAAGTAAAATAAATATTTACGATATTCCAATTGCTCAAATTACAGAACAATATCTTGAATATTTGGACTATGCTGTTCAAACAGATTTAGGCGATTTATCTGAATTTTATAGTTGGGCTGCCAAATTAATTTATATAAAAAGTAGAATGTTACTGCCTGTGGAAGTTGCGTTTGATGATGAAGATGAAGAAGATCCAAGACAAGAACTTGTAGATAAATTGATTGAATATCAAAAATTTAAAAAACTTACTGCTTTAATGGAAGAACAAGAAGATGATTCTGAATGGGGATTTGAAAGAAAGAAAATTCAGAGAGTTCTTCCATTTGATGATGACGAAGAAATGTGGGAAGAAGTTGAAGCTTGGGATTTATTGCAGCAACTTCAGTCAATTTTTAAATCTATTATGAGTCAGTATTCAAATGAAAAGATTTTGAATATGTATGAAGAAATTTCTGTAAACGAAAAAATAACTTTAATGAACGAATTAATTGAAGATAAAAAAGAATGTATGTTTACAGACTTGCTAACTCGTGATGGAAACCCAATGGATATTATTTGTGCATTTATGGCAATTTTAGAAGCTGTAAAATTCAGAATGATAACAATCTTTCAAAATAAACTTTTTGGCGATATAAAAATCTGTGCTAGAGAAGAGGAAGACCGATATATCCCTACAGAAGAAGATTTAACTTCAAATTAAAAGTTGTAAACAATTTAAAAAAATAATAAATTATAAATATGGAAAAGAGTATGGAATTTAATAAAGAAACAGCCTTGTGTGAAGCAATTTTATTTTTAGAAAGCGAACCATTAACTGTAAAAGTCCTTTCAAATAAGGCACAACTTTCGGAAGAAGTTGTAGAAAAATGTATTGAAAATTTACAAGAAAAATATGCGTCAGAAGATTCAGGTATTGAACTTTCTATGGTAACTGGCGGATGGTGTATTACTCCAAAAAAAGAATACTGGGAAGTTTTAAAAGAATTTTATGGTTCAAAAAGAGATGGAAAACTTTCAAAATCTGCAATGGAAACTCTTTCAATTATTGCATATTCACAACCAATTACTAGAGCCGAAATTGAATCTTTGCGTGGTGTTGGTGTAGATAATATGATTAGACTTTTAGTTGAACGCAATTTGATTAAAGAAGTTGGCAGAAAAGATGCACCTGGTCGCCCAACACAATTTGGAACAACAAAAGAATTTTTAAAATTATTCAGATTAAATTCAATTGCCGAATTGCCAAAACTTGATGAAAATGAAGAGGAACGTTTTGAACTCGCAAGATAGTTTACGATTACAAGTTTATATTGCTCATTGTGGAGTTGCCAGTAGACGTGCCGCAGAACAAATTATTTTAGATGGAAGAGTTTCTGTAAATGGAAAAGTTGTTTGTGAATTAGGAACAAAAGTTTCTGGTGATGATAAAGTTTTTGTAGACGGAAATCAAATCTTTTTGGAACAAACAAAACGATATGTTTTATTGAATAAACCTGCAGGTTATGTTTGTTCTTCTGTTGATGAAAAGGGTAGAGATACTGCGGTAGATTTATTAAAAGAAAAATATTCAGAGCGCCTTTACAACATTGGCCGCCTTGATATGTACAGTAAGGGAATGATTTTTTTTACGAACGATGGAGATTTTGCTGCAAAACTTTCACATCCTTCAAGTCAGTTAGAAAAAGAATACATTGTAGAAACTAGTCAGGATGTTCCTGTGGAATTTACAAAAGCATTTGAAAAAGGAATTAGAATTGAAAATTCATTTTACAAATGCAAAAAATGTGAAATTTTAAAACCTAGAAAAATCAAAATTGTTTTGATTGAAGGAAAAAATAGAGAAATTAGACGTGTTTTGGAAAGCCAAAACATTGGAACAAAATCTCTTGTTCGTGTTAGAATTGGCTGCGTAAATCTTGATGATTTGAAGCCTGGCGAAAGTAGAGATTTAACAAAAAAAGAAATTGATGACTTGTTAAAGTTATGCGAATAATGCAACTTTTTGGCTACAAAACAGTCAAAAAATTGCCCAAATAAATAAAAAAAAGAGGATTTTATGATTATTGCTATTGATGGACCAGCTGGAACTGGAAAAAGTACAATTGCTTCTATTTTGGCTGAAAAATTAAATATTACTTTTTTGAATAGTGGTGGTTTTTACAGAACATTAACAATTGCAATTTTAGATGCAGGAATTGATTATTCAGATGAAGAAAAAACTGTAGAGTTTTGTAAAAAACAAAAAATT
>JAGARY010000228.1 GCA_017622055.1 Treponema sp.
ATTAGAGAATAAAATTGTATAATTAAAAAGGTTTTTTGTTTCTTGGATCTGATTTACTAGTTAATCAGTTGCGTATGTTTTAAAGGTGTTGTTTTGCAGTTTTTCTCTCGAAAAATCAATGCAGTGTTATTTCTTACAATCATATTTTTTCCTCACAATCTTGCATTTGCAAAAACTGAGTCAAAAGCAAAAGGTTTTGCAGAAGTAAAAACGACATATTCTGGTGAAGTAAAAAATGATAAAACTGCTACAGCAATAAAACTTCCAAAAAATAGAAGAAAATCATACTTTTCAAAAATAGATTCAAAAATCATAAACTTGGTAGAGTTTGGATCTCCTGCTTCAATAGAAGAAGCAATGCAATTAATGCACAAAAATGAATCAAACTACAAAGAATATGAAAAAGTTTTAATTTCTATTGCAACTCAAATAATGAAAAATGTTTGGCCTTCAAAAGCAATCACTTGGGAGGAATTTGATTTTTCAGAAATAACTTCTTATACAGAAGCATTAAAATCTGTCTCACAAGGAATTATAGATACAAGTACAGGAAATACTGATTATCTTTCTACTATATTGCCAGCATTAGTTGTTTTAAAATCTTCTATAGTTTCAAATGAAGATATTGAAAAGTGTAAAGAAATTATTTTGTTAGCAATTTCGGAATACCCAGAACATAAAAATTCTGTTTTGCCAAATTATTTGCTTGGTATTGTAAATCAAAAATTAAATAATCATATTGAAGCTAAAAATTATTTTAAAAATGTATACGAATTAGAATCAAATATTTTTGAAAATCAAATTGCTTATGCAAAAACTCTTAGAAGTTGTGATTTGCTTGCAGAAGCAGAAAGTGTGCTAAAAACAATTGGTGTTGAATTTCAAAATAATGTAGAAGTTTTAAAAGAAAACGCTTATTTATCATTTCAGCAAAATAAAATTGATTTAGCAGAAACTTATGTTGCCCGTGTTTTGCAAATTAATCCAAGTGATTTAGATTTTGTTTTATTCCGTGCAAAAATCCTCATAGAAAAGAAAGATTATATTCATGCAGTTTCGCTTTTAGATATGTACGAGCGACAGCATGTTGATTCTTTGGAGTATTATATTCTTCGTGCAAAACTTCAATTAAATTGGAGTAAAAATACAGCAGCCGCTTTAGAAACTGTAGAAAAAACTTTGCCACTTTATCCAGATAATCAAGAAATATTAATGTTGGCGGCTTCAATCTCTGCTGCAACTGATTCTCCTGTTGCTGGAAAATATGCAGATGAATTAGCTTCTATTGTTTTGGAAAAAGATCCTGACAATATAGAAGCATTGTTGTATCAAGTAGAAGGATATAGTTATCACCAAAATTGGGAAAAAGCTTATGAAGCATGTAAAAAACTTGTTTCTTTAGATTCTGAAAATCCTGTAACTGCATTACGATATGTTGAAGTTTGTTTATATGTTCAAAAATATAATGAAGCGTACAATTTTATTTCAAAGCTTTATAAGAAAAATCCTGATGACGAGTTAATTTTACAGGCCTATGTTTTGGCTTATTCAAAAACTGGAAAAAGAGATGATGTTTTAAAATTTATTAATTCATTATTGCCAGAAACAACTAATAAAAAAATAAAAAGCGATTTGTTGTATCAAAGAAGTTTTTTACAAAAAATGGAAGAAAATCAATTGGCAGATTTACGCTCAAGTTTGATGGAACAACCTCGAAATAGTAAATCTTTGTTCCGATTGTATGAAATATATTTTGAAAAAAAAGATTATAGAAAAGCTCAATATTATTTAAAACAAGTTGTGGCAATTAATCCAAATGATATGTCAATAAAAAAATTAAATGAAACTTTAACTAAGTTGATAAAGTAAGTAATGAAATAATTGATTTATTGATTAAAACGTGGTATCCTATTTAGACTGAATTTTTTGTTCAGTTTATCTAAAAAATATAGGATGGTTACAAAATGTTTTATATTCCATTTTTGCAAGCTGCAGGAGCTGCTCCTAGTGCATCTGCAACAGGTTCTTTAATTGGATCTTTCCTTCCAATTGTTCTTATTTTCGTAGTTTTTTATTTTTTCCTCATTCGTCCACAGAATAAAAAACAAAAAGAAACTCAAAAAATGCTTGATGCATTAAAAAAAGGTGACAAAATTATTACAATCGGTGGAATTCACGGAACAATTTCTTCAGTTCACGAAAAAACTGTAATTGTAAAAGTTGATGACAACTGTAAAATCGAATTCAATCGTTCAGCAATTTCTTCTGTAGTAAAATCAGAAGCTGAAAAAGCAAAAGCTGTAGAAGAAAAAGCAGACAAAAAAGAAAAAAAATCTGAAGACAAAGTAGAAGAATCTACTGAATCAAAAGAATAAAAAAACGGAGTAAAGAAATGAACAAACGAAGTCGTTTGGTAGTCTTGATTGCTGTTCTTGCAATTTGTTTTGCTTTTCTTTGGCCTTCAATTTGTTGGTATGGAAGAACTCCAAAAGAAGTTCAAGCACTTGCATTAGGTTCAACAGAAAATATCAAAGATTACGCATCAGTAAAAGCTGCAGAAGATGTTAGAGCAATCAAAGATATTGCTAAAAAAGATCCAACTGCAAAATTAGACAGTCAGTATGCTTGGTTAGAAAAGGATGCTGCAAAAAAATATAAGGCACTTGATGAAAAAGTTCCTTCTGATATGACAGTTACAGATGTTCTAAAAGCTTACGGAAGCGAATTAGAATTTATGAATGTAATTCAAGCTAAATATCGTGATGAAATTTTAAAAGCTAAAAATTATTATACAAACTCTGTAAAACTTGGTCTTGACTTGTCTGGTGGTATGAACGTTATTGTTCGTGCAGACTTAGACGCTGCTGTTGCAGAACAAGGTGATGAATTAGCTGCAGAAAATGTAGAAGCATTTAAAAAAGAAGCTATGGAAAATGCAATTGAAAATCTTTCAAGCCGCGTAGACCGCTTTGGACTTTCTTCACCTGTAATTCGTCAACAAGGCGATGACAGAATTTACATTGAAATTCCAGGTGCAGCACAAGCAGACACAATCAACACATTGATTATGGGTAAAGGTGTGTTAAACTTCCGTCTTGCAGATATGGCTGCTACAGAAAAATTTAAAGCATACTATGCTCAACATCCAGCTACAACATTCAACGCTGCTGGTGAATTAATGGATAAATCAATTATTCCAGAAGATTGCGAAGTATTTGGTGTTTATACAAAAGATGCTTACGGTCTTGATGAACGTGTAGATTGGCTTGTTGTTAAAAAAGAAATTGCTCTTGACGGTAAACATATAAAATCTGCAGAAGTTAGAGCAGATGAATTTACAAATCAACCACAAGTTGCTTTTAATTTGGATACAGAAGGTGCAGTTCTCTTTGGAGAATTTACTGGGGCTCACGTAGGTGATTACCTTGCTATTGTAAGTGATGACAAAGTAAAATCTAACGCTCGTATTCAAGATGCAATTACTGGTGGTAGCGTTTCTTTAACAGGTAGTTTTACAGTTGATGAAGCAAACAATATTAAGAAAGTTCTTCAAACAGCTTGGTTAAATGTTCCTCTTGAAGTAGAAAGTCAACAAGTTATTGGTGCTTCACTTGGTGAAGAAGCAATTGCTCAAGGAATTAAAGCTATTATTTTAGGTCTTAGCTTAATCTTAGTATTTATGCTTATTTTCTATAAAGCAGCTGGTATTAATGCAGTAGTTGCTCA
>JAGARY010000229.1 GCA_017622055.1 Treponema sp.
AAATTATGAACGTTTGGGGGCGTCTTTGACTCTGCCTCAATAGATAAATCAATTCAAGAAAAAGAAAAACTCACTGAAGCACCTGGTTTTTGGGATAATCACGAAAGTGCAGAAAAAGTTATGTCTCAAATTAGAAAACTCAAAAGCCGCGTTGAACCTTGGCGTAAGCTTCTTTCAGATGTTGATGATTTGGAAGCAATGTTTGAACTTGCCACAGAATCTGGGGAACAGTCTGACGAAGATGAAGTTTCTACAATGCTTTTAAATGCAAAAGAAACTTTTGAAAAATTAAATATTTTAAATCTCCTTTCTGGCGAAGTTGATCAGAATGATGCCTTTTTGACAGTTCATGCTGGGGCTGGTGGAACAGAAGCTTGTGATTGGGCTTTAATGCTTTCTAGAATGTATTTGCGTTGGGCAGAACGACACGGTTATAAAACAGAAATTGTTGATGAATTGGAAGCCGAAGGTGGAATTAAAAATATTACAATTCAAGTTTCTGGTGATTTTGTGTACGGTTATTTAAAAGGTGAAGGTGGAATTCACCGTCTTGTTAGAATTAGTCCTTTTGATTCTAACGCCCGCCGCCATACTTCATTTGCCTCTGTTTACGTTTACCCCGTGTTGGACGACAGCATTGAAGTTGATATTAAACCTGAAGATTTGCGTGTAGATACATATCGTGCTGGTGGAAAAGGTGGTCAGCATGTTAATAAAACAGACTCTGCAGTTCGCTTTACACATATTCCTACAGGAATTGTTGTTGCTTGTCAAACTGAACGAAGCCAGTTGATGAATCGACAGATTTGTATGAATATGTTAAAAGCTCGTTTGTACGAATATTATCGTGAACAAAAAGAAAAAGAAAATTCAAAATTCGTAGCAGAAAAAAAAGATATCTCTTTTGGAAGTCAAATCCGTTCTTATGTTTTCTGCCCTTACACAATGGTAAAAGATCATAGAACAAAATATAACGTTGGAAACATTCAAGGGGTTATGGATGGTGACTTAGACGAATTTATGAATTCATATTTAGTTGCAAAATGGAAAGGTCTTCCAATGGATGGCAGTGCAGATGAAGATGAGGAAGAGTAATCTCTTTTTTTTCTTAATACTTATATTTTTCTCTTTTCCAGTTTTTTCTGAAACAAATTCAAAAAAATGGACTATTGCGGCAGAAGAATTTACTTTTGTAGATTCAAACAAAAAGGATAACGTTTCTAAGGCCATTTCAAAGACTTTGCCAACTCTTATTTTAGAAAAATTAGATGCGAATATAATCAGAAATGTTTATCCTGATGAAAACTTTGAGCGAATT
Source organism: Treponema sp. (assembly GCA_017622055.1). Classification (GTDB taxonomy): domain Bacteria; phylum Spirochaetota; class Spirochaetia; order Treponematales; family Treponemataceae; genus Treponema_D. The sequence goes on from JAGARY010000229.1 coordinate 1,319, forward strand.
CAATATGATTTAAAAAAAGAGCGATTGTCATTATTTTTGCAATTGTCGGGACTTGTAAAAACTAAAGATTCTTTAATTTTGTATGATTATTCTCCTTCTGAGTTAAAACGAAAACAAAAAGAACAGGATAAAAAAATTAAAGAAATAAAAGACAAAATTGATGATAATTTAGAAAAACTAAAAAAAGCAGAAAAAGAATTTGAACTTGAAGCGGAAAAACTTTCTCAAGATAATTTTCAACAAGAAAATGATTTTGCAAAATTTATTGATATCGTAAAACATTTTTTTTCTAGTAAAGATAATTTATATTCAAAAGAAGATTTGCAGTTTTATAATAATGATGGATTATATACAATTCCTTCTTCATTGGAAGGAAAATCTTATGATAGTAAAGAATTTGAAAATGCAATGGTGAATGCAAAAATAAATACTCTGTTAACTGGAACAATTACACAAATTAGTGATTATTATTCTATTACAGTTGATTTGTATTTATATCCAAGTGGAAAAAAAATTGCTTCAATTTCTGATGTTGGAATTGCAGGTGATTTTGATTTAATGTGTTCAAATATTGCAAGACAGTTAATTCCAATAATTTCTAATTCTATTCCTGTTGAAGTTTTTGTAAATATTCAAAATGAAGGGATTGATTTATCAACTGTTGATTGTTTTGTTGATGATATTCTCTATAAAAATTTTTCTGATGGAATTATTGTTCAATCTGGAGTTCATTATGTTCAATTTGTTTGTCCAGGTTATAATTCAATTTCAACTTCTTATTATTTTGAAGGAAACAAAAAGTATAATATTGAAGTTTTATTAGAAAAAGAAGAAGAAAAATCTTTATCAATAAGACTTACAAAACCAATTTCTGGACTTTTTTATGCTAATGGAATTGTAGGTGTTCAGGATGAATGGCAAAAAAATAAATCAGAAATAAAGATAGAAGATAAATTAATTCTTGGTAATTTTATTTCTGAATTTGGAGAAAATGCTTTTTATTATGTTCCCAAAAATATGATAAAAGAGGGTGAAAATTTAAGTGTTAATTTAAAATTGTATGATAAAGGTGATTATGTAGAATCAAGACGAAAAAAAATGTATTTTTCGTATAGTTTGTTAATGGTTTCTTTAATACCAACTTTTATAACTTATGGGAATTATTACAATGAAGCAAGATTATTTAATAATGGTTTTGGTAATTATTTTGTAGCAAAGGATTGGGAAACCGGATATTTTGTATCTGTGGGAATTTCGATTGGTTGTGGGGTTTTATTTGCTTATGAATTAGTTAGATACCTTATTGCTGCAAATCAAGTTATTCCTAAAAAGGCTAGATATACATACAATTTTGAATTAGAAAAAGAAAGTTTGGTACTTAAAGATAATGTTAAACGGTTACAAAGTGGAACTTTGTCTGATTTTGGAGAAAAACTTGATGAAAAATTATTGGAAGAAAAAAGTTCTATTAGTGATGGTACAGTGGATATTAATGGTGAAAAAATAGATAATGAATCTGATTCAGAAACTGTTGTAGTGCTTGATGAAGATGTTATTGAAATAGAGGAATAAAAAATGAAAAAAACTTTTGGTGAAAAATTAAAACAATTATTTTCAAAAAATATAAATGAAGATTTTTATGATGATTTAACTGATATGTTAGTTGAAGGTGATGTTGGAGCAAAAGCATCTTATCAAATAGTTGAAGAACTTGAATCAATTTGTTCAAAAGAAAAAATTAAAGATCAAAATCAAATTTTGCAGAAATTAAAAGAATTGCTATTAAAAGATGTATTTTCTTGTGAGTTAAATCCAACTGAAGGAAAAGTAAATGTTTGGATGATTCTTGGGGTAAATGGTGTTGGAAAAACTACAAGTGTTGCAAAAATGGCAAATTGGTATAAATCAAAAGGTGAAGATAATCTTGTTCTTGCTAGTTCAGATACTTTTAGAGCCGCAGCCATTGAACAACTTGCTATGCATGGAGAAAAAGTTGGTGTTCGTGTTGTAAGTCATCAACATGGTTCGGATCCTTCTGCAGTTGTTTTTGATGCTGCGGAAGCGGTAAAAGCTAAAGGAAGTGGATTAGTTTTAGCTGATACAGCAGGACGCTTGCACAATAAAGAAAATCTTGTTCGTGAACTTCAAAAAATTGATAAAATTTGCGCTTCAAAAGCTGATGAAGGTTGTTATAAAAAAATCATTGTTATTGATGCAACAACTGGGCAAAATGCATTGCGTCAGGCAGAAGTTTTTAATGAAGCAGTTGGAGTAGATGCAATCATTATGACAAAATATGATTCAACAGCAAAAGGTGGTGTTGCAATTTCAATTGGAAAAGAATTGCATATTCCAATTGCTTTTGTTTGTACTGGTGAAAAATATGAAGATATTGATGTATTTAAACCTGAAGAATACATTGACGAATTTTTGGGATTATAATTTTATATAATGATTATTTCAAAAACTGCAAAAAAATCATTTTTCTTCTCTTTTGTACTTGTTTTGATTTTTTCTTCTTGTTATTTGAAAAAAACGGAAGAAAAGAAAAAAGAAAGAACAATGAGCAGTTATTTATATGATTTAGCATTAAAAGAATATCTTAACAAAATATCATCAAAAGAATCCGAAAGTCAGAATCTTGTGTTGAAGAATGTAGAAAATCAATTATTTACATATACAATTCAAAATGGAAAAAATCTCTTTGTAATTGAAAAATTATATCAAAATTGTATAAGTCAAATTGATTGCAAAAATTTTTACATTGGATTTGATAACGCAGATTATGTTGAGGCAATTGTGTTACAAAGTGAAGAATCTGAAAATGATTTAGATTCCTTAGAAAATAATGGAGAAACCCCTCTCGAAGATGAAGAATCTTTTGATTCTCAAAAATCAAAAAATATTGAAGAAACTTTAGAAAATTCAAAATTAATTGAAAAATTGTATATAGACAGACTTAATGAACTAAAGATTCTTGAGTTTGAAAAAGAACTTTTTATTCCTAATGATGAAGTTATTATTGAAAAGAATGAAAAATCAGTTTCAAAATCTTATTATGATGATTTGTATAGAGTTATAAAAAAAGAACATTGGAGTATTGGAAAACTTTTAGATTCAAAAATATCAAAAACTGAATTATTTGAATATTATGATGATACTTTAGTTTCAAAATCTAAAACTGAAATTACAGAAGCAGAAAAAAAAGTTTCTGTTTTTAATAAAAATGGTTTTGTAGAAAAAATAGAAGAATATTCAATCTTTGAAAATCAAAATTATTTAATTTCTGAAACAAATCTTTCTTATGACGAAAAAGACAAAATTAATGAAAAGACGGAAACAAAATATATTTATGATGAAGAGTATAAAATGAAGCCTACGGTAAACACCAAAAGGTTTGTATATCATAATAAAGAAAATGAGGAATTGCCCGCTGATTATGAATATTTTGAAAACGACATATTAAAAATAAAAGTGGTATATTCAGAAACAAAAGGAAATTTCACACAAGAAATATTTTTTGATAATATGTCTGTAAAATCATTTTATGAAGATAATTTGTTAAAAAAAGATATTTATTATATTGATGGCGTGGAAAAAAGAGTTGTTAATTATGAATAAATCCTGGATTTTTTATGTTTGTAAAAGATTTTCTCGTGTAGATAGAACTGGTCGTGCTGCTGCAACTTCTGTTTTGGCTACTTTGGGAATTTGTCTTGGAGTTACAACTTTAATTGTAATTATGAGTGTAATGAACGGATTTCAAATGTCTTTTATAGACACAATTTTGGAAGTTTCTTCATATCATTTGCAAGTTTCTGATTTACCAGAATCTAAAGAAAAAGAATTTTTTGATTTTTGTAAAAATGATTCATATTTAAATTCTAAAGTAAAAAGTGTTTCTGAATTTTATGAAGCACAAACTTTAATGGTAAGTGAATCTGGAGCGGAATGTGCAGCTTTAATTCGAGCAATTTCGCCAGACTATTATTATGAAGATTCTGAATTTCAAAATGAATTGGTTATGACACGAGGTTCATTTAATATTTCAACAGATGATTATATTGTTTTGGGTAGCAGTTTAGCTCGCTCTCTTGATGTTGAAGTTGGAGATGAAATTAATCTTTTTGTATTAAGTGGCGGAAATGACGTTTCTTTGTTTTCAAATGATAGAAAATTTTATGTTTCTGGAATTTTTGCTTCTGGTTATAGTGAAATAAATTCTTCATATTGTTTTGTAAATATTGATGTTGCCAAAAAATATTTTGGAGAAAAAAATCAAAAAAGAATTGGAATAAAATTATTTAATTCTGAAGATGATTTAAAAGTTTTGTCTAGAATAAAAAATAATTTTTCTTACCCGGAAATTAATGTAAAAACATGGCAAGATTATAATAAAAGTTTTTATAGCACATTAAAAATTGAAAAAAATATGCTTTTAGTTTTGATTGCATTAATTTTTGTAGTAGTTGCAATTAATATTTTTAATAGTATGCGAAGATTGGTTTTTGAACGCCGAAGTGAAATTGCAGTTTTTTCTTCTTTGGGGGCTTCTCCAGTTCAAGTTCAAATGATTTTTGTTTTACGAGGACTTTTAACAGGATTTATAGGGGCGGCAATTGGTGTTGTTTTGGGGTTAATCATAAGTTATAATTCCGATGTTGTTTTTAATCTTGTTGCAAAAATTATGTTTGCTTTTGAATATCTTTTCACGTTAATCACAAATCCAGATTTTGCTCCATTTGTAACAGAAAATTCAACTTATGCTTTGTATGCATCAATTCCTGCTAGAGTTTTTTATGATGAAGTTGTATTGATTTCTTTATTTGGAATATTGTCTCCATTAATTGCTTGTTATTTTGCAAGTAAAAGTATATTAAAAATGAAAATTGTAGAGGTCCTTCATGAATAATATTATTACAATAAATCAACTTGAAAAAACTTATATTTCAAAAGGGGAAACATTAACAATTTTAAAAGATTTGTCTTTGTTAGTTCCTGAAGGTCAAAAAGTAATAGTTGTTGGTGAAAGTGGAAGTGGTAAAAGTACATTGTTAAATATAATTGCAGGAATTGATTCTGCAACTAAAGGAACTGTAATTGCTGGGGATTGGAATATTTCAGAATTAAAAGAAAAAGATTTAACAGATTACAGAGCGAATTTTTTAGGTCTTGTTTTTCAATTTCATTATTTATTAAAAGATTTTACTGCTTTAGAAAATGTTTTTTTGCCAGCATATATGAAAGGTCTTTCAAAAAAAGAAGCAATTGAAAAAGCAAAGGTTTTACTTGAAGATGTGGGCCTTGCAGATAGAATGACTCACTTGCCAAATGAATTATCTGGAGGGGAACGTCAAAGAGTTGCTGTTGCCAGAGCGTTGATTAATGATCCAAAATTGATTTTAGCCGATGAACCAACCGGAAATCTTGACCCTGCAAACGCCACAATGATTAGTGATTTGTTGTTTTCTATGGTGGAAAAACATAAAAAAACTTTAATTTTAGTTACTCATGATTCAAAAATTGCCCAAAAAGGCGATGTTTGTTATTCAATAAAAGATGGAAAACTTGTGACTTTATAAAGGGAGTTTTTTATGAATATTAAAGCATCAATTTTTTATGCAAAATCTTTAATCTTCCCAAAAACAGAAAAAAAATCTTCTGCAAGACGAAGTTTTATAGGTGCAGTTTTTTGCATTGGTTTAAGTTTAATTCCATTAATTGTTGTAATTAACGTTACAGATGGAATGATTGAAGGAATGACTCAACGATTAATTGGACTTTCTTCGGGGCATTTGCAAGCCTACATTTCTCCTTATTACAGTAAAGTTAGAAAAGTTGAAAGTTTTGAAAAAGTTGCAGAGGAAGTTTTAAAAATTGATGGAGTAGAATCTTGTTATCCAGAAGTAAATTTAAATGCTTTAGCTACTGCCAACGAATATAAAACAGGTGCTCAAATTAGAGCGGTTCCAAAAGATATTTTTAAAAAAGATAAAAATTTTGTTTCTTTATTTGAATTTGTTGAAGGTTCAGCAGAGAATTTTGGAATTAATAAAAATATTATAATTGGAAAGCAACTTTCTGAACTTTTAAATGTAAAAGTTGGAGATTCCATAAGAATTATTACTACAAAAAGAGTTGCACAAAAAGTTGTTCCAAAACTAACAGCTTTTACAGTTTGTGGAATTGTTTCTTCTGGTTATCAAGAATTAGATGCATTATGGACTTTTGTTTCTTTAGAAGATGCTTACGAAAATCTTCCAATTTTTACTGTAAAAAAAATCACAAAAACTGTTGAAAATCTTTTTACAGAGGAAGAAGAAACAATTACAACAGAAAAAATTGAATCTAATGCTAATTTTGTGATTATAATAAATACAACAGATGGTTTTTCTGTAAATATCTCACAAGTTCAACGGGAAGTTCAAAAGTTTTTTGCTGAATATGCAAATGTTTACAGATGGAATCAAATTCATCAATCAAAATTTGAAAATTTTGCTTCTACAAAAGTAATGCTTGTTTTTATTATGGTTTTAATTGTTCTTGTTGCTTCAATAAACATTTCCTCCGCAATCATTATGATGATTATGGAACGTCAAAAAGAAATTGCTATTTTAAAAAGTTTAGGAGCTAGTTCAAAAGGAGTTTCAATATCATTTTTGATTACAGGAATTGCATGTTCAATTGGTGGTGTGATTATTGGAGTTCCATTTGGAATATTAATTTCTAAGTTTTTTAATGAAATCATTAAAGGTACAGAATTAATTTTGAACTTTTTTGTAAAACTGTTTGCAAAAGGGCAAATTGAATTATTAAATCCAGAACATTATATTCAAAACGTGGAAATTTCAATTTCTACAGGTTCAGTTTTATTAGTTTGCTTTGGAACAATTGTTTTATCAGTTGTAGTTTCTTTAATTCCTTCAATAAAAGCGGGAAAAGAAAAACCTTTAGATATTTTGCGAAAAAATTAGAATAAAAAGGGAATTGTAAATGAAAGTTTGTTCTGTTTGTGGATTATCTTTTTCTCAAATTCAAAAAAATAAAGTTTTTGGATGTCCCGAATGTTTTTATACTTTTGAAGAAGAAATTAAAATTGCTTATAACAATTTAAATATAAGTG
>JAGARY010000230.1 GCA_017622055.1 Treponema sp.
GATAAGCAAAAGAAGTAATCATACCTTGGTTTACAAGGCGTTGGAATGGTTCTTTTGTAGAAACAAGTCCCAAATCATACAAAACTTTGTGCCAGAAACGTGCATACAACAAGTGTAAAACTGCGTGTTCGGCACCACCAATGTATAAATCAACTGGCATCCAGTAATTTTCTGCTTCTTTTGAAACAAATTTATCATTATTTTTTGGATCAAGATAGCGTAAGTAATACCAACAACTTCCACCCCACTGAGGCATTGTGTTAGTTTCGCGTTTTGCATCTTTTCCACATTTTGGACATTTACAATTTACCCACGAATCAATTGCAGCCAAAGGAGATTCTCCAGTTCCTGTTGGCTGATATGATTTTACTTCTGGCAATGTAAGTGGCAATTCTTCTTCTGGAACAGGAACAGTGCCACAATCTGGACAGTGAACTAAAGGAATTGGTTCACCCCAATAGCGTTGACGACTGTAAACCCAGTCACGAAGTTTATAATTGATTGCTTTTTTACCAATTTTCTTTTCTTCCAAGAATTCAAGCATTTTATTGATTGCATCTTGTTTGTTTAATCCGTCTAAAAATTCTGAATTAACGTGAATTCCATCTTCTGTCCAAGCTTGTTCTTGAACATCAACTTCAGATTTTAAAACTTCAATAATTGGAAGGTTGAATTTTTTTGCAAATTCCCAGTCGCGAGTGTCGTGAGCAGGAACAGCCATAATTGCACCAGTTCCGTAAGAAATTAAAACGTAATCTGCAATCCAAATTGGAATTAATTTTCCGTTTACTGGGTTAATTGCATAACTTCCAGAGAAAACACCAGTTTTATCTTTGTTTAAGTCTGTTCTTTCAAGGTCAGACTTTTTTGCAGCAGCTTCTTGGTAAGCTTTTACTGCATCTGCTTGTTCTGCTGTTGTGATTTTTGAAATGATTTTGTGTTCTGGAGAAACAACCATGTAAGTTGCACCAAACAATGTATCACAACGAGTTGTATAAACTGTAAGATTGTCTTCTGTTGGTTTTCCGTCTTTGTCTGCCACTGTAAAAGTAACTTCAGCACCTGTAGATTTTCCAATCCAGTTGTGTTGCATTGCTTTTACACTTTCTGGCCAATCAAGACCTTCCAAATCTGAATCTAATCTATCTGCGTATTCTGTAATTTTTAAAATCCACTGACGAATTGTTTTGTGAGTAACTTCAGAATGACAGCGTTCACATTTTCCGTCTTTTACTTCTTCGTTAGCAAGACCTGTCATACAAGATGGACACCAGTTGATTGGAGTTTCTGCTTCGTAAGCCAAACCTTTTTTGTAAAGTTGGAGGAAAATCCATTGAGTCCATTTATAATATTCTGGTTCACAAGTAGAAACACAACGGTCCCAATCATAAGAAAAACCAAGAGATTTAATTTGTTTTGTAAAATGTTCAATGTTTGCGTTAGTTGTTGTTTTTGGATGTGTTCCTGTTTTAATTGCGTAGTTTTCTGCAGGAAGTCCAAAAGCGTCGTAGCCCATTGGATGCAAAACATTATAGCCATTCATGCGTAGGTAGCGGCAGTAAATGTCTGTTGCTGTGTATCCTTCTGGGTGACCAACGTGAAGTCCTGCTGCAGATGGATAAGGGAACATATCAAGAACATACATTCTTTTTTCTTTTGGAAAATTTGCGTCTTCTGTTACGCGGAAAGTTTTGTTTTCATCCCAGTATTTTTGCCATTTTGGTTCAATACTTTCAAAAGGATATTTACTCATTTTGCTACCTACCTTTAAATAAAATTTATAATGACATTTTACCGAATTTTTTAATTCTTGTAAAACCCATTGAGTAAGATTTGATTGTTTATAAATGATTAATCAACTATGTAACATTCGTAGCCAGAACTTCTAAGTTTGTCTGCCAATGTGCGTTCTTTGTTTTCGTGAATTAAAACAATGTAGTAAGTTGTGCCACTTGAACGTTTTTCTGTTGTAATATAGCAGTCAAATCCTTTTGATTTTAATTCTTCAACCAAAAGTTTTGCATTATTTTCTGTTCTAAAAAGTCCCAACTGCAATTTGACAACTTCATCTTTTGCATTCTGATTTGCATTTGCCTTTGCAACGCTTTGTGATGAAGTTTTTTCTTCTTTTTCTGCATTTTGAATTACAATTGAACCAATTCCTTGTTCAACTTCACCTAATTTTGGAACAAAAAACCAAAAAGGTGTTGGCAAAAGTTGAGCATCACCATTTACAATTGCCGCTTCTGTAGATTTTGGAAAAGATTTTGTAATTTCTTTAGAATATTGACTTTCTCCGGTAACGTACCACAAAGTTAGCAAAATTGCAGGACGCAATTCTTTCATTGAATCAACTTTTGAATAAGCTTTTAAAATTTCAACAGGTTCTGCCAAATCTTCTTTTGATTCAACACTACACAAAGCCGCCCATTGAGTATAAAGTTTTGTATAAGCTTGAATTAAATTATCTTTTGAATTACGAATTGAAGAATTTAAATATGCGTGGGCTGTTTCGTAATCACCTTGACTCAAAGCACATCTTACAGCGTCCAAAACTAACTGCTCATTTGATTTTTTTTGCATACCTTCTGCATTTGCCGCTGCAATTCCTGCTGCACTTGCATAAGATTTTTTTGCATCATCATAATAAGCTAGTTGTTCTTGCATATTTCCTAAAAAAATATATAACGAGCGTTTTTCAGATAAAACTGTAGTTTTTGCAATTTGATTTTTTACATAAGATAAAGATTCTTCTATACTTTCTTTTTTTTCTGCTTCTTTTACAACATCTTTTGCTTTTAGTTCAGCAGCAAAAAGTCCCAAAGAAACAAACATAAAAAGACATAAGCTAATTTTTCTTTTTTTCATTCTTAATTTCCATTAAATCTTTAGATTTTGATTTTCCCTTAAAATATCGACACAAAATAATCACAAAAATAGAAAAAACAATTCCACAAGCAAAAGAAATGAATACTAAAGATAAAACAGAAAGAGATTCATAAGTTTTAAATAACCAAAATGTACAAACGTTTGAAATATTATTTCCAAGCAAAAACGCAAGAAAAACAACAAATGCCAAAAATAAAATCAATAAGAAAATCATATAAAAATTATAACACAAAACTTATAAAAATTTAAAGGTAAAGTGATGTCGGTAAAGGTCAAATTTAAAAGGTTTTGTCAGTAAATAATGTTGTTTTTCAAATTTAATTTTAATAATAATTTTAGTAAAATCTTATAAATGTGTTAATATAGTAGTAGACGAAATTGGGGGTAAAGTATGGATAAAATAAAAGAACTTGAAAAGGAATATGCGTTTGATATGATGAGGATAGGAACCCCTGAGTGGGAAGGTGTTCCTTATTTATTTAGAAAAGATAGTCATTTTTATAAATTTGCGAAGGAACGAGGACAAGTTAAGTCAATAACAGAGGCAGTTGAGGTATTTATCAATATAGATTGTTCTATCTATACAATAAATAAAGACCCCAATTCAAGAATTATTAAAGACTTTCTTGTATCAAAAGGTATATCCGCTGACAGAATAATGGAATTTTAATTCTGTTGTTTAAGAATATTTTGAACGACTTTATCAACATACTGAATTTTTTTAGTTTGTATTTCTTCAGGAATTAATCCTGATATTCCTAAAAATGCTTCTCTATCTTCATATACTTGATTATTTACAACCATATCAAGATATGCCGATAAAGTTTGTCCCTTAAAGGGGAGTATATTTTTCTTCTTGTGTATCTCATATTGTTTTATTGCAGTTTTGCAAGCCTCCCTTCCTAATAGATAGTGGGCTATACAAATTACTAAATGTTTTATATCAATAGGTTCTTCTTCAAAAATATTTTGTTTAATAATTTGCTCGATAAAAGTATTTTCATCTACAGCTCCATCTCTATTTAATAGAAATTCTGTACCGTTTATCTCTTGTCGATAAGTTTTAAATCCTTGTTGTTGTAAAGCCAGACCATTTTCAAATGACAAGTTTTTACACAATTGCAAAAAAGACTGCTCTGTCATTTCCCGAAAATGGTCTAAAAGTAGAGATTCAAATACTTCATCATAATTGGTTGTTTCATATATTTCTTCAAATAACTTTTCTTCAGCTCTTTTGTAAATTTGTTCAAATAATTGTGTATAAGTAGAATCTGCCATATTTAATTAGTATGGCAGATTTCATTTAAACTCTAAAAAGCAACACTATTTACTGACAGAGCCTATTTTTTTATGTACAGTTTTTTTTGAAATTGATGTATAATGAAACTTCTGGAGAAAAAATGAGTCAGTTAGAAGAAGATTTGGAACGTATTATAAAAGCTAAAAATGCAGATTTAGGACTTTTTGTTTTGGCAATGCATTCTTTGATGGAACGTTGTCTGTGTGAAAAATATAGTGACGGCGTTTTTGACACTGAAAATACATTTGGAACTCTTATAAACAGATATACAGATGATTTTTATACTAGTCATGGAAA
>JAGARY010000231.1 GCA_017622055.1 Treponema sp.
ATAGAGTTGCTCACGTTAGCCAAAAAGTTGGTCTTGCTTCTGCAATGGCTGTATTCTTACTTACAATTATTTTGGTTGCAACTTTGGTTCAGAATATTGTATTAAAATATTTGTTTAGAAACTCTGGAACAGAAAATACAAAAGGAGGTAGTATTATATGATAAATAGATATTCTACAACATCTGTAATTACAACTTTCCTTAAGTATTTTATTTTAGTTTTTTTTGCTTTTTGGACACTTGTTCCTTTGTTTTCTTGCTTTATTACAGCTTTTAAAAGTGCAGAAGAATATGGGTCTACTTCTGTAATGATGTTCCCTCAAAAATGGGATTTAAAAAACTTTATAAAAGCATTTGAACTTGCAAATATGGGAAGAGCTTTTATAAACTCAACAATTGTTTTGGTTGCTGTAGTTGGTGGTTCCATAGTAATTAGTTCACAATTAGCTTATGTATTAAATAGATTTAAGTTTCCTGGGAATGGCTTAATACGTAAATTATTCTTGTTTGCAACTTTACTTCCTGGTGTTGCAATGCAAGTTGCCGTTTATAAAATTATGAACAGTTTAAACTTTATAGATAGTTTATACGGTTACATTATTTTAATGATGGGAACTGATGTAATTTCTATTTATATTTTTATTCAATTTATGGAAAATATTTCTATTTCTTTAGATGAATCTGCAATTATTGATGGGGCTTCATATTTTAGAATCTACTGGAATATTATTCTTCCATTGTTAAAGCCTGCAACTGTAACTTGTATGATTTTAAAAGGTGTTAGCACATACAACGAATATTATTGTGCTAATTTATATTTGCAAAGTACAAATTTAAAAACAGTTGCAATTTCGCTTTATACATTTACGGGGCCTTTAGGAAGTCAATACAATTTGATTTGTGCTGGCGTAATAATTTCTATGGTTCCGGCCTTTATTGTGTTTATTCTTTGCCAAAAACAGATATATAGTGGAATAACATCTGGGGCAGTAAAAGGATAAAAAATCGTTTGCATTGCGAGAATGCAAACAAATTGCAAAAAATTTCTACGTTGTAAGATTTTTTCTGCTTTCTCTCCTTAGTTTGTGGACAGGTGATAGAATGTTGTTGGTCTATCATCTGTCCTTTTTTTTACAACAATTCTTCTACAAGTTTTACACATTCGTAAACACAAGCATCACAATGGGCTTTTTTTTCTCCGCCAGCTTCTTTGTTTTGGCGAAGTAAGTCTACGCAGTTTAGGCAACCTTGGTGATTTTCTTTAAATTTTGTCAAAACTTGGTGTGCAAGTTTTTCGTCGCTTTTTCCTGCAAGTCCAAGTGCCATTAAAGCACCTGTAACGGCTCCGCAAACATTTCCACTTTTCATTCCAGCACCAAAATGAACAGCAAGTTTGTATGCTGCTTCGTCTGAAAGATTAAAATCTGGTGAAAATGACATTAATACTGATTGAGCACAATTGTAATGTGGTTCCACAATGGCTCTTAATTTTTCTGCTCGTTCTAAATATTTACTCATACTTTTATTTTAGCATAAAAATTTTCTATATGCATAGAGATTCTTTCAATTCATAAAAAAAATGAGTGTTATACTTTTAAATAGATTAAGAAAAACTCGGTGTTTAGAAGCGGCTTTAGATGCAACTAAACAGTTTCCCGTAAAAAAAATCTTAATTTGAGAGGAAATCTATGAATAAAATTTTCAAGAATTTTAATACTGTAACTTATTGTGTTGCTCAATGGGCAGATAAAGTTTCTGAAGAGCAACTTAGAAAAGAAGTGGAATTTTTCCAAAAATATGTTGGTGTGGAAAAAATCTATTTGGAAACTTTCCGTGGAAGTTTTGCTCGCAAAGAACAGATTGAAATGATTAAGCGGGTGATGGCCGAAAATGGAATTGAAGTTGCTGGTGGAATTACAACAGTTACGCCAGATTTATCTGAGGAAGATAAAAAACGTAAGCGTTTGTTTGAAACTTTTTGTTACTGCAACGAGCCAATGCGAAATCGCCTAAAGGAAGTGAGCGAATATACGGCGTCATTGTTTGATGAATTTATTATTGATGATTTCTTTTTTACTCAATGTATGTGTGAAGATTGTTTAAAAGAAAAGGGGTCAAAGTCTTGGGAAGAATTTAGACTTGCAAAAATGATGGAAGTTTCTAAAAATCTTGTAATTGGACCAGCAAAAAAAGTGAATCCAAACATAAAAATTACTATTAAGTATCCAAACTGGCGAGAAAGTTTTCAAGAAACTGGGTATAATCCTCAAGATCAACGGGAAGTTTTTGATTTTGTTTACACAGGAACAGAAACTCGCCATGGAGTGCAACAAGATCAGCATTTGCCACGTTATTTGAGTTATTCTTTGCCTCGTTGGGTAGAAAATGTGGCTCCAGGAAGAAATGGCGGCGGTTGGTTTGATCCTTTTGAATGTGACAGAATTGACACTTATCTTGAACAAGCCTATTTAACAGCCTTTTCTAAATGTAAAGAAATTATGATGTTCTGTTGGAGTGCTTTGTATAATAATAAACGGGCAACTCCTTTGAAGTTCCAATATGAAAAACTTGATAAAATTATGGGGCAATGTGGAAATCCTTTTGGGTTGCCTGTTTATATTCCGTTTAATAGTCAGGGTGAAGATCATATTGAAGACTTTTTGGGAATGGTTGGAATTCCAATGGAGCCAACACCAAACTTCCCTGCATTTGGAGGTTCTGTAAACAATGTTCTTGTAACTGCGGCATCCTTAAAAGACGAAAAAATCATTTCAAAAATTAAAGATTTTACAGAAAAAGGCGGAAATGTTTTTGCTACAAGTGGATTTATGATTGGTGCGCTTAAAAAATATCCTGAAGTTACAGATTTAACTAGTGTGCGTTATAACGACAAAACTTTAGATGCCGATGAATTCCAAGTTTCAAAAGTTGGACTTTATGGCAGAAATTACATTACAAACAAAGAATCAATAAAATTTCCACTTTTGGAACACAGAAACAATGCAACTTGGTCAATTTTGAATGCTGGCCACGGTGAATATCACGAAAGTTTAATAATGTACGATACTTACGGAAAAGGTAAGTTTGAAATTATTAATTTGCCAGAAATGCCTTCTAGAATTAAGGATTTGCCAACTGATGTTTTGTGTGTTATGCGCAAAGAATTGATTGGTGAAGGAAAAGTTTGGATTGATTGCGGCTACGGAGTTTCTTTGTTCACTTATGATAATGAAACTTTTGGTTTGTATTGTTATACAAATGATGGATGTGCTCCTTTGAATTTTAATATTCACGTTAATGGAAAAATTTCAAAATTAGAAAAAATTCCAGAAACTGATGAAGAAAATCCATGGTGGAAAAAAGATGTAGAACCTTTGTATTCAAATGACAAAGAATCTGTTTTCCCAATTCGCATGATTCCTGGTGATTTTGCCTTCTTTAAGATGGTTTAAAACCAATAAATGATTCAATAAATTTCTTCCATTTGGTATACTAGCCATGTCATGGAAGAAATTGGAAAAATCAAAAAATATGCAAAAATTACATCTGTTCCCATTATAAAAGATGAAGGAATTAACTTTATTTGTGATTATATTCGGGAACATGATGTAGAAAAAATTTTGGAAATTGGAACTGGTATTGGATATTCTTCAATTAGTTTTGCAAAGTCCAAAGAAGATGTTTTTGTTCATACAATTGAATTTGATATAGACCGATATCAGCAGGCTGTTAGGAATGTTGCAGATAACAATCTAATGGAACGGATTCTTGTTTATCTTTGTGATGCTGGAACTTTTGAAACTTCCGAAAAATTTGATTTGATTTTTATTGATGGTCCCAAGGCTCAATACACAAAATATTTTGAACGTTTTAAGAATAATTTAACAGAAGAAGGCGTTTTTATTTGCGATAATCTTTCTTTTCATGGGATGGTGGAAGATTTAAGTTTAACTCACAATTACAGCACTATCAAAATGGTAAAAAAACTTAGAAAATTTATTGATTTTTTAAAAAACAATGAAGAATTCGATACACAGTTTTTTAAGCTTGGTGATGGGATTTCTGTGAGTAAAGGAAAATAAAGATTGTCGTATAAGATCCTCGTGTTACGCACACGATATTCACATGCATTTGTCATCCTCGGACTTGATCCGAGGACCTTTGAACCTGCCCCAAAAAATCTAAATCTACACATTAAAAGATTATTCAATTGAGTTCAAATGTTTAGCAGAAATGGCTTCTAGTTCTTGAATTGTAAACCGTGAAAGCAATTCTTTTGTGCTGGAAATTAACTTTGGACTCATACTCAAATCACGAATTCCCATTCCGCCCAACACCATAATACTGTCTGAACGGCCTGCCATTTCCCCACAAACAGACAAAGGAATATTGTTTTGTTGAGCAACATTACAAGTGCGATAAATTAATCTTAAAACAGCAAGACTAAATTCATTGTAAAGATTTGAAACATGAGGATTTTCACGGTCAACGCCTAGTGTATATTGAGTTAAATCGTTTGTTCCAAGAGAGAAAAAGTCGCTGATGTTTACAAAACAATCAGAAATAATGGCAGCAGCAGCAGTTTCAATCATAATTCCAATTGGAACATCATCTTTAAAGTCTATTTTTTCACTTTGAAGTTCTTTTTTTACAACTTGAATTAAATTCAAACATTGTTCAACTTGGGAAACGCTTGTAATTAATGGGAACATAATTCTAAGGTTTCCGTAAACGCTGGCACGATAAAGAGCTCTAAGTTGAGTTTTTAATACCTGTGGATGAGAAAGACTTAATCTAACAGCACGCAATCCCATCAAAGGATTTTTTTCTTCAAATAATGGCAAATCAACAGAGTTAATAAGTTTGTCTCCGCCGGCATCCAATGTACGAATTGTAACTGGTTTGTCTTCCATTGTTAAAAGAACGTGTTTATATGCTTCAAATTGACTTTCTTCGCTAAAAGAACGAGCGGCTGCATTTAAAGAAACGCCACCTTGTGCCATATACAAAAATTCAGTTCTAAAAAGACCAATGCCGTCGGCACCTTCGGCTTTTGCAAGTTCTGCTTCTTCTGGAGTTCCAATATTTGCGTAAAGATGAAATTTTGTTCCGTCTTTTGTTTGAGCAGGTTTATCTAAAAATCTTCTTAGTTCAAGTTTGTGAAGATATTCGTTTCTGATTTTTTGTTTGTATTCGTCGATTGTAGATTTATCTGGATTTACAAGGATTTCTGCTTCGTTTCCGTCCACAATTACAGTTTCGCCATTGTGAACTTTTTTGCTAATATCTTCCAAACCAACAATTGTAGGAATGCCGTAGTTTCTTGCCAAAATTACAACGTGACTAGAAACACCACCTTCCGACAAAGCAAGTCCCGCAAGTTTTCTTTTTGAAAGAATGATTGTATCTGCGGAACTTAAAGATTTTGCAATAATTACAGAACCATCTGGAACTTTGTTAATATCAAAAGGATGAATATCTAGCATTTCATCTAAAACTCGACCAAAAACATCTGTAATGTCTTGAGCTCGTTCAGAAAGATAATAGTTTCCGGCTTGGCGCAATTTTGCAGCATATTGTTCAGATTTAAATTGAACAGTGTATTCTATATTGAAAAGTTCTTTTTCGTAAAAATCTTTAACTTCTTTATTAAAAACAGGATCGCCCAACATAAGAATGTAAGTTTCAAAAACTTCTCTTTGGGCTTTATCTTTATTTGATGTTTTAGAAAGTGAATCTAAATGTTCTGAAAGTTGCAAAGTAACTGTTTGAACAGCAATTTCAAAACGCTCCCAACCTTCGTTTAATTCGTCAATTTTAATTCTGTGCTGAGGAATAGCTCGTTTTACAGGTTCAGGAATTACAAAAGCTGTTCCAATTCCAGAGCCATCTACAGCTGGTACACCAAGAAATACTTCCATAGAAATCATTATAGCATAAAAAAATTATACCCCGCAAGATATTTTATTTTTCTACGGATTTTGTATTTTTATTGAAAATATTATTTTCAGATTTTGCGTATGCTAATGCCGCTTTGTTATAACTTTTCCAAGAGGATTTAAATAATTTTGTCATACCAGGAAATGAAGGAATATCGCTAGGAATTATAAAATTATAATCTAATTTATTTTCTTCAAAAAAAGTTTTTATAGAATCTACCGAGTGAATCAAAATATATGAAATAAAACTAGAACAAACAAATTTATTTTTAATATAGTTTTCATCCTCAATTACATCTTTTGCTGTTCCAATATTTTCTAATTTTTGATTTTCTTGTGAAGTAAAAAATTTTCGTTTTGCTTCAAACAATCCAATTGCTAAATTTATTCCAACATCATACATAATTTCTTCATTGTAAAAGAACTGAACCATTTCTCTAGCTTTTTCGTATTCATCTGGAGATACTTTTATTGCATAAGTTACTTGAATAGATTTTTTTGGATCACATTTTGCCATAAAAGGATTTGTTTTAATATCTGTACAATGTTCAATTTTTAAATCTCTTTCACCTGCAGTTGTTAGACCTATAAAATTATCATTTAAATCAAAACCTATTGCTGCATGACTAAATTTTTCAGGATGAACATCTACGAATCCAATTAATTTTTTTAAAGTATTTTCTATACAAAAAGGATTTGTATAAACTGGATAATATAACCTTACAAAAATGTAATTCTCATTTTCTGAACCAAAATTAGCAAGTTTTTTGTTGTAAAGTAATTCTATATCATCACAATGAATTTGATAATTAGCAGTTGTTTTACAATTTATAATTAAAAATATTAAAATTAAGATTAATGTAAATAATAAACTCTTTTTCTTCATGTAATAAATATAATAAAAACAAAGTAGAATTTAAACCAACTTTGTTTAAATTTGTTAGACAGTTTTGTGAGTACGATAATAATGATGTTTTAGTAATTATTTACAGTTTTTGATACAGGATTTTGATTGTATTCTTTAGCTGCTGTTGTAATTACTTCTTCCATTTTATCTGTAAGACGTTTTGCGGCAATTGCTTCTGGCAAATCTTTATATTCTGAAGTCTCAATTACAGGAAGATGCTTAAAATCGTATAAATATGGTTCAACAGGATTAAAAGACCACAAAGGATCTTTTTTTCCAAGACCATATTTATCGCTTCCGCCAATTAAAATTGGTTGAACATCACAATTACAATATAAAGCAATTCTTGCTGCTCCTTTTTTGTAGTTATTGTGTCCTTTTCTTGGAGTTCTTGTTCCTTCTGGGAAAATAATTACGTTACAACCTTTATCAATTAGTTTTTTACATTCAACTAAAACGTCATCAAATTCTGTTGTATTTGTAATGTATGCTTGTTTAATTACACCAGCTAAAGGTGTTTTTGTGAGTCCACCACGAACAATACAAGTTGAATTTGGAACTAAAGACATAATGTAAACAAAATCTAATAAAGATGGATGGTTAGAAATAATTACTTTGCTGTGAATATTTTTATAGAATTCAACATCATCCACTTTTCTAAGGGAAGTATCAAAATAGTGAAGCCAACTAAGAAAAATTCTAAAAGTATGAGAAACATAAGCTCTTGCTACAATTCCAAAATCCTTTTTTTTGCCAGAAAATAATCTAATAAATGGAAAAACAAAAATTGCTAAAATTACAGCACCAATACCAAAAACTGCAATGGCAAAAATCTTCATAAAACATCTGTAACTGTAAACAAAAATGTTTTTTACTTTTGGCAAATCGCTGTGATCGTAAGGATTATTTACTTGTGAATTCTTTTTTGACATTTAATACCTTCTTTTATCATTTAAATATTATAAAAGTCTTTCAAAAAGGCAATAGGAGATGATGAAATTTTTTGCAAATCATCAATACTTAAATGAATTGCTTTATCTTCTTTTTCTGTAGAAATTAATGTTGCAAATGAAAATGGAATATTTTCTGCGGGGCGATTTTGCCCATAAACTTCTGGAACAAGTTCATCTGCGTAGACAAATATAATTTGTTTTTCTGTTCCTGCTAAAAGTGGTGCAACTGCTGCCTTAAAACAGTCTGCAAAGTTGTTTTTTGATGGATACAAAACAGAATATCCGCCAGTTAGTTTAAAAGCCAATGTTGCCAAAGCCACTGGTGTGTTAAAAACAGAAAGTGAAAATCCTGCTGGAAGAATCATTTCGTCTTCAATTAGAGATTTATTGATTGTAAATTCTCGTTCAATTTCGCCACGCAACGAACAAAAAACAATTTTCGTTTCTTTATCAAAAGAATCTGGATTTTTGGCATTTACGCTTTCTATCAAATTATGAATTGTGTGAATTGTCATTTTTGAAATTTGACTCAAGCGGCGACGGAATAACGGGTCTGTATATTCCAATTTTGGAGAATCTTTTGTTTGTTC
>JAGARY010000232.1 GCA_017622055.1 Treponema sp.
ATCTTCTTCTGTTTCTTCTACAATTTCATCTTCCATTGAATCTTCTTCAACAGCATCTTCTGTATATTCTTCAACTTCTGAATCTGTAGTTTCTTCAGCAACATCTTCTTCAGTAGATTCTTCTTCAAAACTTTCTTCCATAGGAGTTTCTTCAACTTCTTCTTCGGAATTTTCAGAATCTAATGGTTCTGTTGATTTTGCTATAATTGCATTTCCATAAACACGTTCATCTAAACCAGAACGCTTTGTTATTTTTACAATATTATTATCATTTTTATTAATTCCAATAGCATCAGCAGCTTCAGGAGTAAGCATAATCGCAACACCTTCAGAAGCATCAAGAGAACCTATTACTAAAATATCTACTGTAGAATCACCAGCCACATTTGTTACACTAATTGTGTCTCCTGGCAAATATCCAACAGTTTTAGCAAACAATCCTTGAGGAAAAACGCCTTCATCAACGACTACAGCTCTTCCATCAAGAGACGGACTAAATGATGCAAACAATAAACAGCCTGCAACAACTACCAACAATTTTGCAAAGTTTTTAAAAGCCTTATTTTTCATATCCCAACCCATCCTTAGGCATTAATTGCTTCTTTTATTTTAGAAATTAATTGCAATGCAACAATATGCAAATCTTTTTTATTTTCTTTTGTCATTACAAATTCATTAATAAAACTATCTTCAAGTTTTTCACCCGTAGATACAGAGTACAAAGTCCAATTTACTTTACTTAAATCGCTTTTTTCACCATCGTAATACAACTTTATTTGAACAAAGTAATCAGAATATCCGTTAAAAGCATCGTTCATTCCAATGCTAAAACATTTTTCATCACTACCTTTTGAATCAGAAGTCATTGCAGGTGAATTAGTAACAATATAACCATTTTCAAAGAAACCTGTTAGTAATTCATCTTCAATTACTAATGAATTTTCAGATAAATTCTTTTGAATTTTATCGTGCTGAACAACTTGAATTGAAATTTGTCCTGCATAACAACAAAATCCACAAATCATAAAAAAAACAAAAATAAAGTGTTTTTTAAAGTTCCCCATAACTACCCCATTTTATTAACTTTTTTTGACTATCATTAAGATAATCGGATTTTTTCTTTTTGAGTTTAGTTTTTTTATTAAGATAGTTTTGATTTGTTTTAAAATAAATTTTATTTATGCAGTTTTTCTTGATTTTATTGAGAATTAGGTTTTTATGTGATAAAATTATTGTGAATATTTATAGAAAGAAGTGATTTTTTTTAAGGCAAATAAAATGGAAAAACGTATATATATTATTGGTGCAGGTTTTGCAGGACAAACAATTGCAGATGATATAAAAAGAAAAAAAATCTTTGGCAAAGTAAACGCTTTTATTGATGATGACAAATCTTTAATTGGAACTGACATTGACGGGATTCCTGTTTTGGGTCCAATTGGAAGCGTTGCCTCAGTTTTGAATAATTCTGATATGGACGAAGCAATTATTGCAATTCCTTCTGCTCCAACAGACAGAATTAAAGAAATTTACGAAATATTAACTTCAAACGGATTCAAAAATATAAAGATTCTTCCTGGAATTAGCCAAGTAATTAACGGAACTGCACACTTGGTTCAAACAAGACAAATTGATCCTTTAGATATTTTGGGCAGAACGCCAATTGCAATTTCATTGAAAGAAAGTCTTTCTTACCTTAGAGGAAAACGGGTTTTTATTACTGGAGCTGGCGGTTCAATTGGTTCAGAACTTGCAAGACAACTTTTAAGTGGTGGCGCAGAACGATTGTATCTTTTTGGCCACGGAGAAAATTCAATTTGCCAGATTTACAGAGAATTGCGTTTATTGCAATCTGAAGGTGTTGGAGAAAAAGCCACAATTGTCCCAATTATTGGGGATATGAAAGATAAAGAATATGTTGATTTTATTATAAAAAACACAAAATGTAATGTAATTTTCCATTGTGCAGCTTACAAACATGTTCCAATGATGGAAGAAAATCAAGTTGCCGCTGTAGAAAACAACATTTTTGGTACAAAAAATCTTTTGGACGCCGCATTAAAATATAATGTTGATAGATTTGTTTTAATTTCTACAGATAAAGCTGTTAGCCCATGTTCAGTTTACGGATATTCTAAAATGATTTGTGAAAAATTAGTTTTGGAAGCAGCCGCAAAAGCTCAAAAAACACAAGCTATTATGTTTGTAAGATTTGGAAACGTTTTGGGAAGCCGTGGTTCAATTTTACCAATTTTCCAAAATCAAATTAAAACAGGTGGGCCAATTACAGTTACAGACGAAAATATGGAACGCTTTTTTATGACAATTCCAGAAGCCTGTTCTTTGGTGTTGCAAACCGGTGGAGTTGGAAAAAATGGTCAATCATATCTTTTAGACATGGGCGAGCCAATAAAAATTTTAGATTTAGCAAAACAAATCATAAAGTTTAGCGGTTTGGAACCATACAAAGACATAGATATAAAAATTGTAGGTTGTAGAAAAGGAGAAAGATTAATTGAACCTTTGTGGCTAGAAGAAGAAAAACCAACTGCAACTGAATATAAAAAACTTTTAACTTTAGAAAACAAGCCTTATGATTCACAAAGATTAAACAAATTAATGGAAGAACTTTACCCAATTTGTTATTTTACAAGTGAAAAAGAGAGTGATTTTAGAAACAAAGAAAAACTTTTAAAAATTGTATGTGAAGATTGTGAAAGTTTAAAAAACTTTTACGACGAATTAAAAACCACAGATAGAAAACAAACAGATTTGTTATAATTTGTTTTTGCAGAAAAAAGAGGAAAAATATGAGAGTTCCATTTCATAAAGCATCAATTACTCAAGAAGACGAACAAGCGGTTTTAGAAGTTTTGCGTTCAGGTTGGCTTACAACAGGAAACGTAACCCTAGAATTTGAAAAATTATTTAGCGAATCTGTAGAAACTCCATCAATAAAAGAAAAACGTGGCAAAGTAATTTCTTTGGCTGTAAATTCAAAC
>JAGARY010000233.1 GCA_017622055.1 Treponema sp.
AATGCAAAGCACCCAAAGCAACTTTTTCTGCAACTTCGTCAGCATCCCCAACTTCTTCATCACGACCTTTTTCTTTAATTGCAGCCAAAGCATCTGCATGAAGACTATCAATCAAATCGTCAGCATCAACAACAGTTCCTTCACGGCTTTTCATTCTTCCACTTGGCAAATTAACAAGCCCATAACTTAAATGATAAAGTTTTTTTGCCCAATCAAAACCAAGTTTTTGCAAAATGTGGAATAAAATCTTAAAGTGATAATTTTGTTCACTAGCAACAACATAAACAAGCTGATTAAAAGCCCAATCATCATGACGGCTAATTGCTGTTCCAATGTCTTGAGTAATATAAACAGAAGTTCCATCTTTACGCAAAAGAACTTTTTCGTGATTATCTTCGTCTTTTCCTTTACCAACAACATCAGTAACATCAATACGAACAGAACCATCTTCTGCCTTAAAGAAAACGCCCTTTTCAAGACCTTTTAAAATTTGATCTTTCCCTTTCAAATAAGTGTCGCTTTCAAAATAATATTTATCAAAAGAAATTCCAGTTCTATCATAAGTAACTTTTACGCCATCAAAGGTCCAGCCGTTCATCATCTGCCACAAATCACGAACTTCTTTGTCTCCAGCTTCCCATTTTACAAGCATTTCTTCAGCTTGTTCCGCAGCTTCTGGATGTGGCACAGAATTTGGATCATTTTTATTTCCTTTTAGCCATTGGTCAAATTCAACATAACACTGACCAACAAAATGGTCCCCTTTCATTCCCAAAGATTCAGGGGTATCACCATTTGCTTCATGGAACATTTTGTAAGCAAGCATACTTTTACAAATATGAACACCACGATTATTTACCAAATTAACTTTACAAACTTCAGCACCAGCCATTTTTAAAATGCGGCTAACAGACTCACCAAGAGCATCATTACGAATATGACCAAGATGCAAAGGTTTATTTGTGTTTGGTGAAGAAAATTCAATCATAACTTTGCGGCCATCCAAAGGTTTCTTTCCTTCAGAATTAAGGCTTCCGTAAGAATCTTTTTGAGCTGCAATTGCACTTAAAATTGGAGAAGCAGCCCCAGCTTTGTCTAATTTAATATTTACATAAGGTCCAACAGCCAAAACTTTTCCCAATGAAGAATCAGTAATTTTTTCTGCAACGCCAGAAGCAATTTGAGGTGGAGCCATCCGAGCAGCTTTTGCAAAAATAAACATAGGGCATCCCAAGTCTCCCATTTCTGGATTTGGCGCATTCTGTACAACCAATTTTTCCAAAAGACCCGATTCCATTTCTAAACCTTTTTCTGCAAAAAAGTCCAAAACTCCCTTACTAACAATTTCCTTAAATGTTGATTTTGCGTCTGCCATTAAAAACACCTCAATAAAAAATAGTAATACGTAATAATACCGATTTTTTAAAGAATAAACAACACGGGAAAAGAATTTGAGATTTTGAAGATAAGGAGGTTCCCTGCCTAAAGGCAGGTCGGGTGTTTCAGGGTTCCGGCATTCGCCTCCATTCCTGTGAAAAGCGTTGCTTATTCACAGGAACCGCCAAGGCGGCCCTTACACCCCCTAACCCAAAAAGAAATTTTTATTTAAAGCAAACATCTACTTCAAATGGACCGTAAGAAGTTGTAAACGGAATTGCAATAACAGGATAATTTTTTGGCCAAGCAATAACATGATTTTGACCAATGATTGTATATGGAGGTGAAATATCTAAAAAATAATCTTTAAGGGAAGTAACAGCGTGCCCCGAAATTACATTGGTAAATTCACTAACAAGTCCAATAGCAACATCATTTCGTTCTTCTTCTGAACACTCAATACCAGATAATTCCAACATCTTATTGGCCAAAAGTTTATGCAATCTAAAAGCAACAACTCCTTTATACTGCCCCGTTAAACCCAAAAGCCCAGAAATCTCCCACTGATGTCCTAATGCACCAGTATCTAAAAGATCTGGTTTATTTGGATTCGCCTCAATACCAAACATAGTATTAAAAGCATTCATTCCTTCAGTTAAAAAAGCATTAATAACGTCTACATTCATTACTTATAGTCTATAACACTTTTTTGTATATAACAAATAATTTTTGCAAAAAAAAAGACTTCCAATTTCTTGGAAGTCTTTTTCTGAGCTACAGTGGATTCGAACCACTGACCCACGCCTTAAAAGGGCGTTGCTCTACCTACTGAGCTAGTAGCCCATTCATTCGTCTTTGTTCTTGCGAATGTTTCACTAATATATACTTTTTATATTTTTTTGTCAACACATTATTTTAAAAAAAATAAAAAAAATTAATTTTTTTTTATTTTTTTTGTTTACTTCAAACCTAGGTTTATTTTAAACACTATTTGATACAAAAACTACAATGACGTTGAGACGCTCCCAGTCAAGCGAACTGTAAAAGATGC
>JAGARY010000234.1 GCA_017622055.1 Treponema sp.
ATCATAATTTGCATTCATAGTATAAGCGTTTGCTCTATTTAACAACGCTTCTTTATAATTTGGATCTGCAGTTAATGATAAAGAATAAGCCTTTATAGCATTTTCAAAATCTTTTAAAGCAAAATAGGAGTTTCCTTGATTGTAAGATAATAACTTTTTGTTTGTCCCAGCGGTAGAAATTCCTTTTGAAAATACTTCAATAGATTTTTCAAATTCTCCAACTTGAAAATATGCAAGCCCCAAATAATTAAACAATTTTGGATTTACATTTTCCATAGTAATTTCTTGTTCCAACAGAACAATAGCTTGTTCAGGATTATTTTCTAAAAAAAGTTTTTCACCCTCTGATTTTGAACTTTGAGCAAATATAAAAACAGAAGATATAACAAAATATAATAAAAATATCTTTTTTCTCACAAATCACTTCCTTTTATGTTTCTTTTTTTTCTACCATAAGTTATAATCATTAACCATAAATATTATCACTATTAAAATAGAAAAATGTATTAACAAAGATAAAAAATACTTATATATACATATCGGTAATTTTTTTTTCTACTTCATTTTATTTTAGAGGTTTTTATGGTAATTATACTTATTATTGTACTTTGTGCCATTGTTGCAACAGCTGCATTTTTTATTATTAAAAATATTTTACTTCCAACAAAAGCCGATGTACTTCCAAAATTATATAAACAAGGAAAAACTCAACACTTAATAAAATCTGCAAAACAGATTATTTCTAAAGATTCTAAAAACTATCTTGCCCATTACTATTTAGGAAAAGCATATATAAAAGAAAATAAAACAGAATTGGCAATTCTTGAATTTAAAATTGTAAATGAAAATGCTCTTTTTGGTACAGAAATTGAAGAAATTCCTTTTAGACAAGAATACGCTTCCATTTTATTAAAGTGTAATCAGCAAGGAGAAGCCTTAAAAAACTATTTATTACTAACAAAACTTGAACCAAGAAATGCAGAAAACTATTTTAACTGCGGACAAATTTACGAACAACAAAATAGATACGATGTGGCGCTAGGATTTATGCAAAAAGCTGCATTCTTAGACAAAAAACATGCAAAAGCCCATGCTGAAATTGGCTTAATGATGTACAGAACAAAAAATTACAGCGAAGCAAAAAAAGAAATTGATATTTCCCTCAGATTAAATCCAGAAAACTATTCTGCATATTATTATCTTGGAAAAATCTTAAAAGATGCAAAAGATCTGCAAGGTGCAATTAAAGCTTTTGAAAAAGCTCAAAGAGATCCAGAAGTAAAACAAAAGTCAATTATTGAACACGGTTCTTGTTATATGATGGCAAACCGCCTAGATAATGCTTCATTAGATTTTATCCGTGCGGTTGAATTAGACAAAAACAATGAAAATCCAGAAACTTTGTACGCTCGCTATTTTCTTGCAACTTGTTATGAAAAAATGCGTAAAATTGACAAAGCAATTGAACAATGGGAAGCAATTTACAAACAAAACAAAGGCTTTAGAGACGTTGGTTCAAAGCTTTCTGAATATAAAGATTTACAAGCCAATGATTACTTAAAAGATTACTTAACATGTAGTAACGAAGAATTTATGGAAATCTGTAAAATGGCTTGTGAAAAATCATTCAAATTACAAGTTTTAAGTTGTGATTTAAAAAAATGGGGTTGCCAATTAACTGGTGTAGATAAAAGAGATGAATCTTGGATGTCTGTAAGAAAACAATTATTATTTGTTCGCTTCTACCGAGAACCAGAACCTATTGATGATACAGAAGTTAGACAAGCCTTAGACGAAATGAAGTCCTTAGGAAGTGTAAAAGGATTTTTGTTCTCAAGTTCAGGTTTTTCAAATACAGCAAAAAGATTCGCAGATAACAGACCTGTTGAATTGGCCGAAAAACAAAAACTTGAAGCAATCCTTGCACAAGCAGGCGCATAATGAAAATCCTTTGTGTTTCAGATTTTGTAGATCCTTTAGTTTACAATTCAAGAGTAAAAGAAGTTTTTCCAGATATTGATTTAATTCTTTGTGCTGGAGATTTACCAATGGATTATATAGATTTTATTGTAACTGTATTCAATAAACCTACATATTTCATCTTTGGAAATCACAACTTAAAAGAATTTCATCACTATCACAAATCTGCAAAATTAGAAACACATCAAGAATTTTCTAAATATGGTGAAATTACCCATGGACATGGGGCCACATACATAGGTTTCAAAACAGAAAGAAATTACAATCTGTGTTATACAGATCCAGTTACAAACAAAAAAACACCTTTGCTTATAGCTGGAGCCTCAGGTTCTTCAAAGTATAATAAAGGTTTGAATCAATACACAGATTTTCAAATGAAATTAAGACTTGTTAAAATGATTCCAAAACTTCTATTGAACAAACTAAAGTACGGAAGATATTTGGATATTTTTTTAACCCATGCCACACCAATAAAAATTCATGACAAAGAAGATCCTTGCCACATAGGATTTCCTTGTTATAACTGGTTTATTAAAAAATTCAAACCAACGTATATGGTTCACGGCCACATACATCTTTATGATTTAAGAGAAGAAAGAATTGGTAAATATGATGAAACAACAATCGTAAATGCTTACGCCCATTGCATAATCAATTTACCAGAAGAAAATAAAAATACAACAGATGAAAAATAATTATTTAAAATAAGTAGGGAAAATATGAATTTTGAACAAGCACAAACAGAAGAAGACTTTGCAAAAGCAAGAAACAAAGCATTTTTTAATGAAATACAACATTTGCTTTCTCCAGAAGAAGCATCTTTAATTTCTTTAAATGATGTAAAACAATTAATTCGCCCAATAAATGAAACTTATTTAGGAATGAAAGTAATTCCAATTGATAAAATTATTGGCAGCGAAGGACGATATAAAGACTTTGACAACAATTTTTTCCCAAAAAGTTCACACTTACGCCACCGATGGGAACACGTTGATGAAGCAGCAATAAAATCAATCACCCTGCCCCCAATTAAAGTTTACGAAATTGACGGACTTTATTTTGTAAGAGACGGAAACCACAGAGTTTCAGTTGCAAAAGCTCGGGGAACAGAATTTATTGACGCAGAAGTAGTTACTCTTCAAAGCGAAATCAAGCTAAAAAAACCAAATAATATGAATGACATTGTAAAACAAATCATAAATTACGAAAAACGTCTTTTTTACGCAGAAACAAGTTTTGGAGACATTACAGATTTTTGGTGTTTAGACTTTTCACGAGCAGGAAGATACGACGTAATCTATAATCACATTTTAACTCATAAATATTTTTTAAACCAACAACAAAAAGATGAAGTTTCTATGGAAGACGCAATTTTGTCTTGGTTTACAAAAGTTTATGTACCAATTATTTCCACAATTCAGAAAAAAAAGATTCTTAAAAAATTTCCAAAACGAACATATTCTGACCTTTACGTTTGGATTGTTCGCTATTGGGACGATTTAAAACACAAATTCGGCAATAATGAAATTCCAATTGATTTGGCAGTTGAAGATTTTACAAAGAAATACAAAATTCCTCTTTATAAAAGATTCATCAATAATTTTAAAAGAATTGTTTTAAGAAGAGCAATTGAACTTTCAGATACAACAAACGAAATATAAAAAAAAGAAGCCACAAAACTTTGCATAGTTGCATTTTGTGGCTTACCTTAACTAAAATCGAAAATCCGTAAGGGAATATCTAAAAAGTTTAAATTTTAAACAAATCGGTAGAAAGATACCTATCTCCTGTATCTGGCAACAAAACAACAATATTTTTCCCCTTATTTTCAGGACGTTTTGCCAATTCAATTGCTGCAAAAGCAGCGGCACCAGAAGAAATACCAACAAGAACACCTTCCATTACACCAATCATTCTTGCAGTTTCGTATGCCTCTTCTGTTTTTACTTTTATAATTTCATCATAAATTTTAGTATTCAAAACTTTTGGAATAAAACCAGCCCCAATCCCCTGTAATTTATGAGAACCAGATTTTCCTTCAGTCAAAACAGGAGAATCAAAAGGCTCAACACCAACAATTTTTATATTTTGATTTTTAGATTTAAGAAATTCTCCACAACCAGAAATTGTTCCGCCAGTTCCTATTCCAGCAACAAAAAAATCAACATTTCCATCCATATCATCATAAATTTCAGGACCAGTTGAATTAAAATGAGCCTTAGGATTATCAAAATTATCAAATTGACCAGGAATAAAACTATTAGAGAATTCCTTTGCCAACTCATTTGCTTTTTCAATTGCACCAGCCATTCCTTTAGAACCATCAGTTAAAACTAATTCAGCACCATACGCTTTTAAAATTAACTGTCTTTCTGCAGACATTGAATCTGGCATAACAATAATAACTTTATAACCTCTTGCAGAAGCCACAGAAGCTAAACCAATACCTGTATTTCCAGAAGTAGGCTCAATAATTACAGTATCCTTATTAACTTTTCCAGATTTTTCCGCTTCATCAATCATAAATTTTGCAACACGATCTTTTACAGAACCTGCAGGATTCAAATATTCCAACTTTCCAATTACTTTAGCAGAAAGTCCTAATTTTTTTTCTACATTGGTAAATTCCAACAAAGGAGTTTTTCCAATCAATTGATCAACACTAGTGTAAATTTGCCCCATAAAAAACCTCAAAAAAAATAGATTTAATAAAACATATTATAAACAAAAATAATAAACAATGTAAAATATAGAAATAAAATTCTTTTTTTTTAAGGAAATTCTGCCGATAATAAAATTAATTTAAAAACTAAATTAATTAATAAAAACTTGACGACTAAATATTTCAATGTTAAGATTAACGATAACCACTTAATCTTGAGATATTTAGATTAAGAAAAAAATTGGACTCTTGCACCACAAGGCAGTTTTCGATAAAACACCGAGCGCCAGCGCTCTTAAAAAAAGGAAGATAACCTAAAAAATGCTTTCGCATTTTTTTTAACGGTTTTCGATAAAACACCGGGCGCCAGCGC